>JAUYAR010000013.1 GCA_030693415.1 Candidatus Cloacimonadaceae bacterium
GGAATGGGCATAAGCCAGGGCATTGACGATTTGCTTGAAAATATGGAGGGCACGCGGTTCGGGAATGGGACCGGTCATCGCAATCAGCTCTTTCAGCATATTCCCCTCCGCATATTCCATCACCATGTAATAGACCCCATCTTCCACGAAGAAATTGTATAAAGCCACGATATTGGGATGAATCAATCTTGCTTGAATGCGCGCTTCATTGATAAAACGTTCGGAAAATTGGGCGTCTTTGGTAAGATTGGGGCTCAGGCGTTTGATCGCCACTTGCCTGCCCAACATAACTTCCTCCGCCAGATAGACTTCTCCCATCCCGCCTTCGCCGAGTAAGGAGATTATATGATAATCCCGTAGAATTACCCCTTTGGTTAGCTCCATTTTTGCAGACTCCTGTATTAGATTTACAAAAAACCACATACCATAGTGCGAAAATATTTGTCAAGAAATAAAGAGTTTTAGCCTTTCCGGGGGGGGGGGAGAATTGAGAATGGAGAATTGAGAATTGAGAATTGAGAATTGAGAATTGAGAATTGAGAATTGAGAATTGAGGTTCAACCTTGATCAGTCCGTTTTCCGGCCACCTTTCCACCTTTCCACCTTTCCACCCTTCCACCCTTCCACCTTTCCACTCTTGCCGACCTCATTCTCAATTCTCAATTCTCAATTCTCAATTCTCAATTCTCAATTCTCAATTCTCACCCTTCCACCTTTCCACCTTTCCACTCTTGCCGACCTCATTCTCAATTCTCAATTCTCAATTCTCAATTCTCACCCTTCCACCCTTCCACCCTTCCACTCTTGCCGACCTCATTCTCAATTCTCAATTCTCAATTCTCAATTCTCACCCTTCCACCTTTCCACCTTTCCACTCTTGCCGACCTCATTCTCAATTCTCAATTCTCAATTCTCAATTCTCAATTCTCACCCTTCCACCCTTCCACCTTTCCACTCTTGCCGACCTCATTCTCAATTCTCAATTCTCAATTCTCAATTCTCACCCTTCCACCTTTCCACCTTTCCACCTTTTCACCTCCGCAGCATCGGCATGCTGCGCTACAGGCTTCCACGCTCGAGCTATTTCATCAGTACCGCTTTCTTCACATCTCTCAGCAAAGTGCCATCCATCACGATGTAGTAGATTCCGCTGCCTACAGCCGCGTTTTGAGAGTCTTTTCCATCCCAGATGAGTCTGTGGAAGCCTTGATCTCGAGGTCCGGAGTGCAGGGTTTTGATATGTTGCCCTTTGCTGTTATAGACCTTCAGGGAAATATTCGCCGGGGCAAGGATGGAGAAATCTATCGTCAGATCGGGGTTGAAGGGATTGGGATAGATGGAATTGATCGAAGTGTTCAATGGAACCTGTCCGCCGCCGGATGAATCATAATTTATCGTGATCGAGATCGGGCCATGCAGCGTATTGACGCCATCGAAATCGAGACTTTCCAGCCAGTAATGATAAGTGCTGCTTTCTGATATTTCTCTGTCAAACAGCACATAGGATTGCATCTGCGAGGTGTTGGTCGCGGATACGAACTGGTTTAGCCGCAGGGTATTGGCAAAGTCCTGATCTTCCCCGCGATATACATAGAAGCCCATGCAATTGGTCTCAGATTGCGTGATCCACATGATTTGCACACCGCTATTTGCACTGGGGCTTGCTGTGAAAGATGAAAGCTCCACCGGCAAGGTTCCGGCACCACCTTTTATCCCTATCTGCCAGATAGACTTGGAGTTTGTCAGAGGTGCTAATACAGTGATCCAGCGCAGAGCACCGGAAACATTATATGCACTTCCGATTGTATCTCCGGGATATTCGGTACTTCCATTGAAAATAGATGGAACTCGATCGCCCCAGTTGAAGTTTGAATCATCGTCCATCGTCCAATAGAAGGTGATCACCTTGTTTCCAGAAGCCGTTCCGGATATCGACCATTGGCGTTTTACGCGGTTTGGGTAGTTTTCTTCGATCACCGAAGTGCCTACCGATAAACCACTGATAAGAATGTTATTTTCGGCAATGTTGAGATATTTAGCGTGGTCATTGAACCCATCTACGGTTCGCGTGCCGCCAAGGCTGCCATTCTGCATGGTTAGGGTGCCATTCACAGTAACCGGATTGCTGAGCGTGACGCCGGAGGTATTATTGATCACCAGGTTGTTCACAGTCGCAGGCAAACCGCTGCCGGTGATCTGTGCTTGAGCCCCGCTGAAGACATAGTTCGCGGAGCTATTGAATGATCTTGAACCTGTGGTTTGGATCGAACCAGTTGCCCCGCTAACGCTTATGCCAGCCGGATGGGCAGTAATCAAAGTAGCTCCGCTTTCCAGAGTAAATGAGCCGGTACCACCGCTGAGAACGTGGCTGTCGAAATCCGTTATCGATCCGCTGGATACGCTGAAGCTGACATTGTTGGAGATAGTTCCGCCTGTTTTTGAGAAAGTCTGGATGCTCCGGTTTGATTGGTTTTTCCCCACTTCTTTTGTGGATCCGAACATTCTAACCCGTGTTTGATAGTCAATGTCCAAAGCGCTTTCGGTAATCGTTCCACCGCTCATGGCAAAATTGCCGTAGATATCGAGATATGCGTAGCATGTATTTACCGGTAGCGATGTGGAGGTTTCGTTTGAAAAGTCCAATGTCCCGCCGGATTGAATGTAGTTTCCAATTACCCTTGCTGATTTGATCCGAGAAAGGTTGCTGAGACTGCTACGATTGTCAATTCTAAACGTCCCTCCGACGATTCTCAGATTCCCATTTATGATCAGAGTTATATTCGTTGCGGCAGGGCTTATACTTAATGTCCCGCTGTTGATGGTCACGGAACCTCTGATTGTGTGCGTGAAACCAAAACCAGAATTTCGCACCAGCTCAGATTGTGTAGCTCCAAGATTCACGATTAGATTACCAATATCAGAGTTGTAGATTTGGTTGTCCGCCATTGTAGTTTTCAAATCCAGCGTCGCATTATTGTGCCAGTTGATTGGCGGTAGATTCCCACCCGTGGCATGATGAATATAGCTTGAGCCGTCCTCAAAGTAGATCTGCGCCCCGGTGGAGATGCTGATGGTGGCAGAAATAGCAGTCCGGTAGTATTGACCACGCACTACCAGATCATGAGCATCCGCGCCGTTGACGAGCGTCAAAGTTCCTGCTGAATGGGTGATCAATGCTCCGTTTTCCACGATGGTTTGATCGATGCCAAAGGAACTGTTGATCGAGAACGATGCACCTGTCCGAATGGTGATAACGCCATTTGCCGCAGTGGGATAGGTCATAGTATCCTGCCATGTTCCGGATTCGAATACCTGCCAGACATTGGTGTCCATCCAGTTGCCGAGGGTGTTTTCCCTGCTACGGTAATCACCAGCGTTCTGTGCAACGCATACGCATCCAAATAAAAGAAAAACCATAGCCAGAGCTTGTTTTTTCATCGACATGTCCATCTCCTTGCTGTATCCTGTTGATGTTTATATTTATCATTAATCATCTGTTTCATCGATTTTTTTGGGACTGCGTTACACGGGTCTCGATCAGAGCTGACTAATACTCTTTGTCGTACATTTCAGGATTCCAATCAGGACAACTATATCAAAAGCAAATGATATCGTAATATCTTTTTGGTCAAGACTTTTTTTCAAACTGCCGGCATTATTCCTGATATATTGGCGTTTGTAGCTGTCTTGCATTGGTTTATTATACGAAAATTTTCATGGGTGACTTCCATTAACCTAATCGGTTAGGCTGCTAAATATCTGTATATATGAGGGAAATATCGCAATTTGCTGGATGGATGAATGGCTGGATTCCAGCACCCGTTCTCTTCGCAGGATCGACACCCTCCCCCTTTGCATTACGGAATCAATACGGACTCATTACGGACTAAGTCCGTATTGACTCCGTAATGCTCACGGGAGAGGTGGTATATTGGAGGATATGAGAGATGTAATAAACACAGAGGAAAGCAGAGTAAAAGCGAAGCAAGGGCAGAGTGATGAGAGATTCAGAGATGAATTGCAATGAGTTAGCCTGCAATAAGTTAGTTTTGGCTTGGGAAAGATATCTCCTGTATTCAGGATGTAAAAGCCAACCCATGACTTAATGCAGAAGGGCACTAAAGCGGGGGAAAACTCATCGTCGAAGAAAACGATAGCGTCAAAGCTTTCGTGCAATCCCCTCCCCATTTTGTCAATAGGGATGCAAGAATGGAAATCATGTCAATGCTGAAAACGATTGCCAAATGCCATGTTTCGCCCACATTTTCCCTTATTTAGCAAGCTATCTGATCAGGTTTATTGAAGGAATAGTTGAACAGTCTCCTTATCTACTGCTTAGTTGTCTTCAGGGAGGGCTACTCTGCGAAGTGTCTCATCAGTCATGCCCTACTCCACAAGGCCTTTTTTTGTATATTACATTCTCCCCAGGGTGTGATATGATGTCGGGAAGTTTAGAATTGCAAACCGGATGCTTTTGATTATCACTATAGGTATGGAAATGCGGCCACAGAAGAGTATGCGCTTTCCGCAACGATGACAAGAATGAATCAGGAGTGAAAATTTGATCCGTATCTTACACATTTTGACCAGACTATGTGTCGGGGGCACATGCGCTTATGTGATGCAATTGAGCCACGCGCTAAACAACGATCATTACCAGTCCTATGTCCTGACCGGAATGATCGAACCTGATGAGGCAGATATGTCCTATCTTGCTGACAGATATGGCATTAAACCGCATTATGTAAATACTATGTGCCGCAGCCTGAATCCGGTGAAGGATTTTATTACGATTATCGAGATCATCAAAGTGATAAGAAAGATCAAGCCGGATGTAGTCTTTACAAACAATGCAAAAGCCGGCGTAGTCGGCAGAATTGCGGCTTTTATCATGGGTGTCCCCATCATCATTCATACCTATCACGGAAATAATTTTTCGGGATATTTTGGCAAACTGATGAGCACTTTTTCGATTATCACAGAAAAGGCGTTAGCCTTTATCAGCACTTGTCTGGTCGCCATAAGCCCTCAGCAATACGAGGAATTGAGCCGCTTAAAAATCGCACCAGAGCCAAAAATCCGCATGATTCCCCTTGGTTTTGATTTGGCGGAAGTTATACACGACAAATCCGACCTTGGAAAATTCCGCGCTCAGTATCAGATTTCCTCGGAAACGAAGATCGTGGCATTGGTGGGAAGACTTGCTGCAATCAAAAATCCCGCCTATTTCATCAACATCGCCAAAGCGGTTTTGGCAAGACGGCAGGACACGATCTTCCTTCTAGTCGGCGATGGTGAATTGCGTCCTGAATTGCAGGAGCAGATAGATCGGAATGAGTTGCAAAAAAAGGTCATTATCACAGGTTTTATCAAGGATCTCAAGCCCATGTACGCCGATATTGATATCCTGATGCTGACATCAAATCGGGAAGGCACGCCAGTTTCGATTATCGAAGCGATGGCAAATCGAAATATCGTGATTTCAACCAGGGTCGGAGGAGTGGAAAACCTGATCGACAACGAGGTAAATGGATTTGTCTATGCTGTCGGCGACATGGCGGGCATGATCAGCAGGATAGATGATGTTCTGAACAACCCAGAAAGCTACATATCGATTACCGAGCGGGCGCATCAAAAGATCGTGGAACATTATTCGATGTCGGTTCTGGAACAAAACATCAAAGGGCTGATCACGGAATTTGGCAAGGATTCCAAGTGCTGAAAGCCAAAACCTGAAGTCCGATTTTCAGATACTATAATAATAGATAAGGCAGGAAAATACTAATGAATATAATGGTTACAGGTACGAACGGTTTCGTCGGCTCAAAGCTGATGTTTGATCTGGAAGCCCAACGGCACAATATTATCGGGATCGATATATCTGAACGTTGCGACGATATCGCTCATCCTAAAACACTGATCGGCGACATAAGGAAAATCGACGACTTGAATCGGGTGCATGACGCCTTTGTCGAAAGCAATCGTGCCGGCATTGAGATGATCATTCATTGTGCCGCCGCGAAGCATGATTTTGGTGTGTCCCACAAGGAGTATTACAGCCACAACAAAATCGGAACCAAGGTTCTTTTGGATTTTGCCGGACAACACAAGATCAACAAAATTGTTTACTTTAGCACAGTCGGTGTGTATGGACATCCCACGGAGTGTACGGATGAGAATGGGATTTACAATCCGGATCATCCTTATGGGGCATCCAAACTTGCGGGTGAATTGCTTTGCCTGGAGTGGCAAAAGGAAAGTGCCGACCATTGGCTGCTCGTTCTGCGTCCCACGGTGATTTATGGGGCATACAACTATGCCAATATGTATAAGATGATGGACATGATGCACCGCAAGCCCTGGATCACTATCGGGGACGGAAATTATATTAAATCGATCGTCTCTCGGGCAAATGTGATCGATATGACAATTTTTGCAATGGGGAAAATGAAGCCCGGTCTGTTGGATTACAACTGTGTGGACAAGCCATATATTACCGTTCGCCGCCTCATGGAGATCATCGCCGCCAATTCAGCTTTCAAAATTCCCCGAATTCAGGTGCCGGTCTCTTTTGCTGTTTTCATCGGAAGACTGTTTGATATTCCCGCCAGACTATTCAAAATCGACCTGCCGGTAAATAGCGACAGAATGAAGAAATTTGCCACTGCCACCCATTTTGCCTCTGAGAAAATAAGAGACAACGGCTATGTGCAAAAACACTCTATCGAAGATGAGATATTAAAGATGACATCCTGGTATCTGGAACTGAAAAAAAAATCCCGCTGACCTCCATTCGGTAATATCGATTCGACCGTAGCGACAGGTGATGCTCGAGCACCAAACCCCTCATAAACCTGCCACCAGTTGATACACATGTTGTGCTAATGAAATGCCCAGCCCATATCCATTGATTAGTCATTAGTCACATGTTTCTTTGATTACGGCAGAAGCGTAAATTTCTATTGACGGAAACCTCAGATCAATTCATTGGGAACAAAATCATAGATCACAAGAGGTGATTATGCTTCGTGATGATTTACAGAATTGAGGGAGGATTTGCATGACAGATTACAAAATCATAAATTCACATAAAAGTCCGAATGAAACGGCACTAAAAACCATCAAAGTTGATCTGCATTGTCATTCTGCGCATAGTGACGGTATTTTATCGCCCGAACAGCTTGCCCGTAAGATTTCTGAAGTCGGTGTTAAATATGCTTCATTGGCGGATCACAATACAATAAGCGGCTTGGCAGTATTTAAGAAGGCACTGATGTCTTACGGGATAGGTTTTATCTCGGGAGCTGAGTTTACCACTCTTCATAAGAGCCATGTCATTCACATTTTGGCATACGGCTTTGACATGAATGATTCGGGTTTCAATGCACTACTAAACGACAAATACAGCTCTAAAACAGATATAACGGATAGTGTGATGTACAAAGTTTTCGGAAACACATCAGAAGTTATCAATATAATTCATAGAGCAGGCGGCATAGCGATTCTGGCTCACCCTTTTCAAACCATACCAGATTATAAAGAATTAAGAATTCTGCTAAATGAGTTGCAAAAACTTGGTCTTGATGGAGTTGAAGCTATTTATGAACCAAATTCTCTGGAAACTCAGCGTCAGTTGTTGGAGATTGCTGCCGAAGGCAATTTCATCGTTTCTGCGGGGACGGACTTTCATCACCCCGATGAATCTTCTCCTGGAATCGTTATAACAGTTGATCAATGGAAAAAGTTCCGAAATGCATTATTGAAAAGCTCTATCAACCACACAGATAATGCAACTTTGCCGATACGGCCGAAGAAACCGAAAAATAAATGGTTCTCGTTGCTTACGCACATCTATATGCCCGCAGTAATGACCTTGACACTATTCATTGTTGCCTTGTTTATAATTCTGCTCCCTTATTTTGAAAAAACTCTTCTTGAGAGAAAACGGGACAACATAAAACAGCTAACTCAAGTGGCTTGGGGTGTGCTGAAGGAAGCATCGTCAGAAGTAGAAACCGGACATCTCACTCTTGAACAGGCCCAGAAACTGGCAAAAAACAGAATTGCAGCTATGCGCTATGGCCCGAATAATAGAGATTATTTCTGGTTACAGGATTTGACTCCACGCATCTTAATGCACCCCTACAGAACTGATCTCAATGATCAGGATGTTTCCGATTATCGTGATGCAGAAGGCACTAAAATATTCGTGGCTTTTGCCGAACTGGTTAAAAAGCAGGGCGAAGGGTTCATCAGCTATGTCTGGCAATGGATGGGCGAATCCAACAGAATGGAACCCAAAGAATCGTACATCCGTATCTTCGAGCCCTGGGGATGGTTGATAGGTACTGGTATTTATGTTTGCGATGTTCAGGCAGAAATTGCAAATCTCAGAAGTTACCTTGTAAAAATGTCATTGGTAATAATAATTCTCGTTTTGTTACTGCTAATCTATCTGGTAAGACAGGGATTGCTGCTTGAACGCTCAAGAAATGAAGCAGAGAAACTATTAATCGAATCTGTTGATAGATATAAAACCTTAAGCGAAGCAGCCACCGAAGGGGCTTTGTTTGTTAGCGACAACCGATGCAGGTATGCCAATGCAGTTATGTATGAATTGCTCGGGTGTAGTTCGGAAAACATCGAACTTCTCGATATAGCGGATGTTTTCCCCGAAACTGAAATCAATCTGAAATGGCTCTCACATTTTCCTAACATCAATCATGCCGAGTTTCCCAATCCCGCAGAAGGAGTTTTAAGAAGAACTGACGGTACAACTCTTTGCTGTACCTTAACCTTTAGGGGAAAATACGACGATCCTAATTCCGGCTGTATGATTATCGTGAGACGTTCTGTTGATATAACCGTTCATACAGGAACACATATTGTCCTGAATCGGCTGTTACACATACCGAGCAGTATAGCAGAAGACTTAACCGAATCCATCCAAAATGCGAAATTTGAGAGTGAAATCGTCTTACTGAGAAAAAAGACCAACAGGATGGTGTTGTCTCTGTTGGAGATTGGTACTTCTTCCATAGCAATAACCTCAATGATTTCTACGATAACAGATGTTATTGTGCAAAAAATGCTGGAGTTTTGCTTCAGAGAGTTGGGGCAAACTGCAGTTCCCTTCACATTTTTGGCTTTGGGCAGTCATGGCAGGCGGGCACAAACGATGTTTAGCGACCAGGATAACGCAATAATCTATAAACCCCAACACAAGGGTATTGATAAAGAAACAGAAGCATATTTTTTGCGTCTGGGGACGATGCTCTGCGATTTACTTGAACAAGCGGGATACAAAAAATGTCCCGGTCAAAAGATGGCAAGCAATCCGCTATGGTGTCAACCAATGCATATCTGGAAAGCATATTTTGAGGAATGGATTAGAAACTGTGAACCGCAGCAGGTTGTAGAATTCAGCATATTCTTTGATTTTCGCCCGGTTGCAGGGGATGCCGAACTGGCTACTGAACTAAGAAGCTACGTAAACGCACTATTGAAAGAAACACCTTTTTTTCTGACACAATTGGCTCAAAATGCTCTTCTCTTCAAAACTCCAATGCGGGTTTTGGGCAGTATTGTAACTTCAAGCAGTAAAACCCATCCTGGCAGAATAGATGTAAAATCTCCGGCTATGGCAATAGTGAGTTTTACTCGCTTATACGCCTTGAAAAACGGTATTGTTGAAACGAATACGATTTCCCGTCTTGACGACATTAAGAATCTCGGAATAATGCTTGATTCCAGGCATAGAGATATAGTTACCGCCTATGAAACCTTGGTGAAAATGAGATTATGGAATCAAGCACTGGCGATAGAGAAAAATCTTGATTCTGATAACTGGATTGACCCGGGTCAGCTCGGGCATCTTGAAGAAGTGATTTTACGAGAATGTTTTAAGGAGATAGATGATCTGCAAACCTTGATTCAGAAGGACTTTCTTGCCTATTTGATAAGTTGAAAAAGCTAAATTTGACTCTGTGGGAGAAAGTGAATAATATGCCAGGATAGAGCCACTTGTTCGCAATTTGAGAGCCAGGCTCTCGGAAAATAGAGCCACTCAATTCGCTGATCAGAGCCACCTTGCCAATTAGCCCCGATATCTGATCATGGATTTATACACCAATCGGTGTAAATACATCCAT
>JAUYAR010000014.1 GCA_030693415.1 Candidatus Cloacimonadaceae bacterium
CGTGTTACTCACCCGTTCGCCACTCTCATTTCCCCGAAAGGAAACTACCGTTCGACTTGCATGCCTAATCCACGCCGCCAGCGTTCGTCCTGAGCCAGGATCAAACTCTCCATCATTTTTAATAATGATTGTAATTGACAAGAGCTTCTTTCTCTCATTCCCACTCTATATACTGTTTAAAGATCATTCTGCCGCCGCCCGAAAATTAAGCATCGTCGAGCGAACGTTTCGTCATCATCTGCAAGGGGCTTATTTTGTCAAGAAGAAATCTCACATTTTATTCATATTTCTTTTTCATCATCACCTAACATGCCTTCTGACAAGAATATACGAATGCATTTTTATTTGTGCTTGAGAAGAAAAAAGCCCCTGACAAGCCGGGGCTCTCTCTGGTTGATAGTTAAATTAATCGAATCTGAGGGGAATAAACTGGTGGTTTTTGTTGCGATCGGCAACATAGAGGGTGATGATCTTGCGATCGGATTTGTTCATCTGGTCGATGGCATTTGAGAGCACACTGCTGAATTCAGCAGGGCTGTTCACTTTCACAGCGTTGATGCTGAGGATGATGAATCCGGCTTGGATGCCTGTTTTAGCGGCTGGGGAATTGGCATCGATCTTGGTGACGACCACTCCCTCATCGCCGCTGACACCGAGTTTTTTACCGGTGGCGCTGTCTATGGCTTCGACAGTGATACCGGCAGAGACTTTGCCATTGACCGGTTTGTCGGTGCCGGCTGCGGCGATCTCATCCGGAAATCCTTCCAGTTTGATCTTCAACACTTGTTCCTTATGGTCGCGCACGAGCCTGACCGGAACGTCCGAACCCACTTTTGAGGTAGCTACGGCGATGCGAAACTTGGAGACGTTTGGCACTTTTTCATGGTTGAATTCGAGGATCACGTCCCCCACTTTGATGCCTGCTTTATCGGCGGGGGAATCCAATTCGACCTTGGCAACGAGGACTCCGGCGATTTCTTTGAGATCAAATGCTTCCTTGAGGTCGGATGTAATCTCTTGGGGCAAGATGCCGATATAGGCACGTGAAACCTTTCCGCCGGCGACGAGATCTTCGACCACGCGGTGAGCGAGATTGATCGGGATGGCGAATCCGATACCGATATTGCCACCGCTGGTGCTGGTGATTGCGGAATTGATGCCGATCACTTCGCCATGGATATTAAGCAGCGGTCCGCCGCTGTTTCCGGGATTGATGGCGGCGTCCGTTTGGATATAATCCTGATAAATCGGCGAACCGGAACCAAAATTGAGATTTGATCTGCCGATAGCGGAGATCACTCCCAGGGTGACCGTGCGGTCTAAACCAGATTCTCCAAAGGGATTACCGATGGCGATCGCCCATTCGCCGATCTCCAGTTTGGCAGAATCTCCCAAAGGCGCCACGGTGATCTTCTCACCTTCTGTCACAATGATCTTGATCACGGCTACGTCCGTATTGGGATCCAAGCCCACCACGGTACCTTTGTAGCTGGCTTTGTCCGCCATGGTGACGGTGATTGTGCCTTCCCTGCCTTTTTCCACCACATGGTTGTTTGTCATAATATAAGCTTCGCGCGTGGCGGGATTGAAATCATAGATAAATCCGCTGCCCATCGAAGTAATCGGACGTTGTTGCTGTGCGGGAGGTTGGGGGAAGAAAAAGCGGAAAACATCGTCGTCAAAGAAGGGATTGCGAAGGTTCTGCACCGGCACTTGAGCTTCGACCTTGATTTGAACGATCGCTTCACGAACTTTGCGGACTACTTCCACGACGGGGTTTTGGGCAGGCGAGTGCAGCATTCCCGTGACCGTTCCAGATTCAGTCCGGACGGTGGACAGGGCTGTATCTTGCGCTTTGGCAGCGCTGCAGGACATCAATGCAATGGCGATGATCGCCATGATGATTCGATTCCGTGCAATCATAGTATATCTCCTATGTTTGTAATTTTTCAGTTCGTTTTTAAAGATAGTAAACAAATCCGCGAGGCGATCACCTAAAAGCCGCATCTCGAGGACAATCTATCCGATTTAGGCATTTGGTCAAGAAAAAAATCTTCTTAAAAGTTGGGTGAAAGGGTGAACATGTGAACGGATGAAAGGGTGAGCCCCAGCAGGGGCGACACAAGATAGCTCGGGGTGGAGCGAATGCGAAACCCCGTAACCGATGAACCCAAAACATCTCCAAGCCCCATCAGGGGTGACACAAACACCCACAACGTCAATTCCGGTAATCTGTCATGGTCATCTAACTGCTCTTAAATTCAAATTCTTAACCGTTCGATTCACATCCTCTCCCGTGAGCATTACGGAATCAATACGGACTTAGTCCGTAATGAGTCCGTATTGATTCCGTAATGCTAAGGGGGAAGAACCGGATTTTTAGGGTGCAAGTTGTCGATGGAACGGAATATGGAATTATCGACGTCCCCGTCGGTTCCACCCCGTGCTATCTTGTGTCGTCAATGATGGGGCTGCCGCGCAGGAGCCGACGGGGACGTCGGTAAATCCATATCCTTTCCACCAACTCTCAATTCATAGCGATTGGGTTTGTTGAAGGCATCGTTGAACAGTCTCCGAGAATGTGCTGTTGACAAAAAACGCCCGTTGCAGCAAGTGGAATCATGGATAAAGCAAAGCAAGATTTCCGGCATGACCTGACGGTGGATGTGAAGTTTCTCAAGGGCATAGGCGAATTCCGCGCCCGGCAATTGGGCAAGCTTGGCATCCACAGCGTGGCTGACCTGATGGAGCATTTCCCGAGGGACTATATCAGCCGCCGCGTGAACCAATCCATCTTTGAAATGCAGGCTGGAGAAAGGGTCGCGCTCACCGCCACGATCTCCTGGAGAGATATCCGTCTCACCCAAAAAGGCAAACCCATCCTCAATATCGGCATCAGCGATGGTAGATCGTTATTGGTATGCAGTTGGTTTTCCTATCCCAAGGCATTCGAGGCGCTGTTTGAGCCGGGAAGGACGATCTGGGTGAGCGGACTATTGAGCGATTACAACAACCAAATGCAGTTGCTGCACCCCGATTTTGAAATGGTCGATGAGCGCGAGGATGACGACTTTTGGAAACAGCGCGAGTTTCTTCCCGTCTATCCTCTGAGCGGGGATCTGACCCAGAAGTTCTTTCGTAAAGCGATCTATCTGGCGTTTTCTCTTTATGCGGACAAGATAGAGGAAAACCTGCCCCAACATCTGATCGACAAATACAGTTTCACTCCACGTAAAGCGGCACTACAGAAAATGCACTTCAGTTCCAAGCCGACGGAGATTGAGACGCTCCGAACCCGCTTTGCTTACGAAGAGCTTTTCTATTCGCAGATACTATGGGCGCGGCACCGATATTTTCACGGAAAGGAAAGCGTCGGCATCACTTTTGAAAACAAGCGGGAACTGACCTCCGGCTTGTACAATATCCTCCCATTCAAGCTTACCGGAGCCCAGAAACGCGTGCTGCGGGAGATATTTGCGGATATGACTTCCCCCAAACAGATGTCCCGTCTTTTGCAGGGAGACGTCGGTTCCGGTAAAACGATCGTAGTGCTCTTCGCGATGCTGTTAGCGGTGGAAAACGGTATGCAAGCGGCGTTGATGGCTCCCACGGAGATCCTCGCCGATCAACACTATACCACTATCACCACCATGCTGCAAAATCTGCCGCTAAAAGTGGCGTTGCTCAAGGGTGGAAACTACAAAGGCAAATCCGCTTTGAAGACCGAGCTCGCGGAGGGAAACATCGACCTCCTGATCGGCACCCATGCTTTGATTCAAAGCGACGTCAGTTTCAAACAACTCGGCTTTGTGGCGGTGGACGAACAACACCGTTTTGGCGTTCAGCAACGCGCCATGCTTGCCAGAAAGGATGCGCATCCCGACCTGCTCTATCTTTCCGCCACTCCGATCCCCCGTTCGCTTTCGATGACCGTCTATGGCGATCTAGAAGTCAGCACCATCGATGAAATGCCTCCCAACCGCAAACCCGTGCAGACCTATATCCGTTCCAACAACAAGATCGATCTCGTCTATAATGAAACGCGTAAGGAACTGGCTCAGGGCAGGCAGGTCTATATCGTCTGTCCCTTGATCGAGGAATCCGACAAGATCGATCTACTGGATGCTGAGAGGCTCTATAAACACATATCCGTCAAGGTCTTCCCAGAATACAAGAGCGCGTTGTTGCATGGCAGAATGCCCTCCCAGGAGAAAGACCGGATCATGCTCGAATTTAAACGTGGAGAGCATCAGATCCTCGTATCCACCACCGTGATCGAAGTGGGAATGGACGTTCCCAACGCTTCGGTGATGATCGTTGAACACGCGGAACGCTTTGGTCTGGCGCAGCTACATCAATTACGCGGAAGGGTGGGACGCGGCGCAAAGCAATCCTGGTGCTATCTGATCGAGCATTTCCCGGTCGGCAAGATCGCCCGCGAACGTCTCAGCACACTTGCCGGCAGCACGGACGGGTTTGTCATCGCGGAAAAAGATTTGGAGCTGCGCGGACCTGGCGAGTTCTTTGGCACCGAGCAATCCGGCATGCCAGGCTTTCGCTTTGCCAGCCTGATCCGCGATCAGCATATTCTCAAACTCGCAAGAAATGACGCTTTTGAGATCATCTCCGCCGATCCTGATTTGAGCAGCGAAGCAAACGCCGAGATTAAAAAACTCTATGCCCTCCAATATACTGAAAAAGAAAAGCTTATCCTCTATTAAAGCACTCTATGAAATTAAAATAGTTGACTAAATCCCCCTCCCAAGATTGCGTGCAAAAAAACCAACACTTGAGGTACCCATGAAAAAGCTGACGCTATTCATCTCGCTGATCTTGGCTCTGGGCATACTGTCCGCCCTGAAGTTCGATGCGGACTTCTTTCAATCCAAGACCATCATCGCATGTTTCACCAAAGATGCCATCGGCAATGATGCCGGAACAATAGATTTTTCCCTTGAAAACAGTATAGTGAGAACCGGTATAAGCTCATTCAACGAGCTGGCAACGATGTATCGCTTTACCGGGCTGGATCAAATGCACGCCTACGTCAAGGTTCCCACCTGGAACGACAATGGCGTCTATCTGCAAAACCTATATCGGGTAAGGCTTGAATCGGACGACATGATCGATGCCGCAGTGGAAGCCCTTGCCAAAGACCCGAACATCATCTACGCCGAGCTCGAAGGTATAAACCGCAGCAAGTTTGTCCCCAACGACCCCATGGTCACCCAACAATATACTCATGCACGCATCCGCAGCTATGATGCCTGGGACTATATTCAGGGCTCACACAATGTCCTCATCGGCATCACGGATTCCGGCGTGAAATGGAACCATCCCGATCTCAGGGCAAATATCTGGATCAACCCTGCCGAATCTCCCGGAATGACCATCAATTGGGATGCCGGAACGATCACCGGTGGAAACGGAGTGGATGCCGGAGAAGGCGGAAACAAGATCGACGACCTCGTGGGCTGGGACTTTTATAATAACGACAACAACCCCATTCAGACTTATGTTCAAAACGACCACGGCACTCACGTTGCCGGGTGTGCGGCAGCGGTTGGAAACAACGCCATCGGCGTGGCGGGCACCTCCCCCATCGCTTCGATCCTTTCCTGCAAAGGCTCTTCAAACACTTCTCCCTCATCGGGAATCTCTTATGCCTACGACCAAGTGAAGTATTCCGCAGAGATTGGAGCACACATCATCAATGCCAGTTGGGGCGGCTCCGGAGGCGGTGCCTATCCCAATTCCATCGTCAACTATGCCACTGCTCTCGGCTCGCTTGTTATAGCCGCCGCGGGAAACAACAACACGGAACACACTGCCAGCTATCAGGATTATCCGGCAGATTGCACAAACGCTCTTTGCGTCGCCTCGACCGGACAAAATGACGTGAAATCCAACTTTTCAGATTTTGGCGCACCGATCGACATCTGTGCTCCCGGAGAGGGAATCCTTTCCACGATCATCAGCAACAACGGATATGATGCCTATGATGGTACTTCGATGGCGTCCCCAAATGTCTCCGGCGTCGCCGCATTGGTCAAAGCCATGCACCCCAATCTCACGCCCGCGCAGCTCATGCAGCGCTTGATGGCAACCGCGGATTATATCTACCACGTCAATCCAAATCACATGAATAAACTCGGCGCCGGCAGAGTCAACGCTTTCTCCGCCACCATGTTTGACAAGATTCCCTATATCACTATCGAAGACAAGTTATTGGAAGAAATATCCGGCGACGGGGACGGCGTCCCTAATCCAGGTGAAACAATTCGTCTCAAAGTTATGTTGAACAATTATCTCGATCCCCACACCGGGCTTTCTTGGCTTACCGCCCAAAACTTGGTGGCAACTCTGAGCACAAACTACCCAGGCGTCACCATCACCCAAAACACCGCAAGTTTTGGCTCTCTCTATGCCGGAAGCTCAATGTGGAACAACGGCAGTCCCTTCGTATTCCAGTCTGTGAGTAATCTGCCTTCAGAACCGATCCCCTTTGAACTGCTGCTCAGCGCCAATCAGAGCGCGGCTTTCCCCTATAACAAAACCATTCCCTTCACAGTGAACCTTTCGCTTGTGCAAGCCGGTTGGCCATTCAACGTTGGCGGAGCTTCAAGCTCCAGCCCCATAATCGTCAATCTGGATAGCGAGCCCAACCGAGAGATTGTCTTTGGCGATCAGGCAGGCAACATCCACGCTCTCAAGAAAGACGGCGTCACCCAAATGCCGGGATTCCCTTACAGTGCGGGTGCCGGAATCATCGGATCGCTTTCCATGAGCGATGTGGACAACGACGGCACTTATGATTTTGCCGCCAGCTTGCAAAACAACAACATCATCTGCCTCAAGCAAAACGGTCAGCTTTTGTGGAGCGTTCCCGCGGGCGGAACTTTGCGCAGCGGTCCCGTCATCGCTACTTTGAGCATGGGCGCTTCCCGTCAGGTCATTGCCGCCACGCAAAGCGGCAACCTGATCGTCATCAACAACAACGGCAGCTACTATCCAAACTTTCCCATGAGCGTTGGCGGAGCAGTTTTGGCTCCTCCGGCAATAGCTGATCTGAACGGCGACGGCAACCACGAAATCATCGTCATCACCCTCAACGGACAGCTTCACGCGGTTAGCAGCACCACCGGACAAAACATTGCAGGCTTCCCGGTGACCCTTTTAGGCGGATCACAAAACCCGATCACCATCGCCAATATCGATAGCGATCCGAATCCCGAAATCATCATCACCACCAGCACCGCCGGATTTGTCTATGCCATCAACCACGACGGCAGCACCCATTTTCAAAGAACCCTCGTCGGACAGATCAAAACCGGAGCCGTCATCGCCGACGTCGATAACAACGGCAGCAAGGAAATCATTGTGATCACCGCCGCCGGCAATGTTCATGTGATGAACGGCAGCGGAACGGACATCCCGGGCTCTCCGATTCTCGTGGGTCAGGCGGTGGAATGCACTCCCGTCGTGGCTCGCTTTGATGGTGATAACTATGCCGGAATCATCTTTGGAGATACCAACGGTAAGCTCCACAGCGTGCGCATCGATGGCACCGAATCCACCAATTTTCCCATCCACTTGGGTGGAAACATCAAGATCTCCGCTGCATTGGCAAACATCGACAACGATGGAGACTTTGACATCGTCATCCCCAACGACAGCGGATTCTATGTGATAGACATCAAACGCGCCGTTCAGGCTTACGAATGGTTCTGCTTTATGGGCACCTACAACCGCAGCGGAAACATCTATCAAGCCACGCCGAACAACGATAACCTCACTCCCGCCATCACCACCGAACTGAAAGCAAACTATCCAAACCCCTTCAACCCCAATACCACTATCGCCTTTAACCTCGACAAAAGCGCTCCCGTGATGATCGAAATCTTCAACCAAAAAGGACAGAAGATCAAGACCCTTGTCAATTCCGATTTCCCCACCGGCAATCACAGCATCGCCTGGAACGGAAAAGACGACAACGGCAACGGCGTCAGCAGCGGAATCTATTACTACCGCATGAAGAGCGGCAAGTTCTCCTCCACCCGCAAAATGGTGATGATGAAATAAGATCAATTGCCAACGCACTGAAACAGATAATCAAGCCCCGGTTTTCCGGGGCTTTTTCTATGTCATAAGGTTTTGACGCATTGAGTGATATCTTCAGGTGGAAAGGTGGAAAGCAGAGCAAAAGCAGAGAGATGAGAGATATTTGCCGATAAAACGGAACATGGAATTACCGACGTCCCCTTCGGTTCCACTCCGTGCTATCTTGTGTCGCCACTGATGGGGCTGACGCGTATGAACCGACGGGGACGTCGGTGATTCCATATTCACTCCATTCCCCGTTTGCATTGGGCGACAATTGATATATTGTGCTGGTAGGATGCGGATTCTGTATTTAGTTCAGTGAGAAGTAAAGGGCGGGTTTTTCAGGGGCACACCTGTGTGCGATGCTAACCGCGATGTATTTCTGATAGGCGTTGCATACGATTCCGCTTGACGCATTTGGCAGGGAAATTAATTATGTTCCATCGTTCAGACGAAATATAGTGAGGTGTATATGCGCAAGATAAAGCTCGTCAAAGCAGGACTGCCGACCCTGGAAGGCGCCGGAGTGCGTCTGCATAGAGCTTTTGGCTACTATGACACCCAAAATTTCGATCCTTTTTTGATGCTGGACGACTTTCGCAACGATGATCCGGATGACTATCTTGCCGGTTTCCCCTGGCACCCTCATCGCGGCATCGAGACCATCACCTACATGTTGGACGGCTCTGCCGAGCATGGAGACAGCATCGGCAACAAAGGCACGATCCGCAAAGGCGAGGTCCAATGGATGACAGCCGGCAGCGGGATCATCCATCAGGAAATGCCGAAGCCGGACAAACAGGGCAGGATGTATGGCTTTCAGCTTTGGGCAAATCTCCCCGCCTCACACAAGATGATCAAGCCCCGCTATCAGAACATCAAAGCATCTCAAATCCCTGCGGTGCATACCGATAACGGCATCACGATCAAGCTTATCTGCGGCTGTTTCATGGGTGTCTCAGGACCGGTGAAAGACATCATCATCGATCCTCAGTTCTGGGATATTAGCTTCCCACCCCAGACGCAGATAACTCTGCCTGCCCCAAGCGGATACACTTGTGTTATCTATTGCTATGACGGGGATTCCGTCATTGACGCACAAAGGATATCAAACCGTCAAGTGGTGCTCTTTGAAGATGGCAAGAACATTTCTATTCAAGCAGGCACAGGCGGTGTCCGCATCCTTTTTCTCTGCGGAAAACCTTTGGGAGAGCCAATATCATGGCGCGGGCCGATCGTCATGAACACAAAAGAAGAGATTCAGAAAGCTTTTCAGGAGTTAGACGAGGGTTCTTTTATCAGAAAATAAACCTTTTGTTTTTCCGAAACCTAAGCTAATTTGTATTATAGTTGTTGACCGAAACGTTATGAGCAGTCCTGGTTGCAGATGTGCAACTCGCCGATGAGTATTCAGAGCAGGCGAACCGGGGTTTTGCTGATAAGCAGTCTGATCGACCGTTTATAAAGTCCAATGTAACCGGGAATGAGCTCGTTCCCGCTGAAAATGAGGTAAAAGATGACTAAAATATTACCGCAACTCAAGATTGGCGATCTGATCGCCAAACTCCCGATACTCCAGGGGGGAATGGGAGTGGGCATATCCCTTTCCAAGCTGGCAGCCGCTGTCGCCAACGAAGGGGGGATCGGCATCATCTCTTCTGTGGGATTGGGACTGCTGCGTCCCAGTCTGGGCAAAGGTTACCGGGAAGCAAATATCGCCGCTCTCAGGGATGAGATCCGTGCAGCACGCAAACTGACCAACGGCATTCTCGGGCTGAATATCATGCTCGCGATATCGGATTTTGATGAAATGATCAGAGTCGCCTTTGAGGAAGAGATCGACATTGTCTTTCTGGGCGCTGGTTTGCCGCTCAAAGTGCCAAGCACAATGACGCTGGAATATCTGCAAAACACCAAAACCAAGATCGGCATCATCGTTTCTTCCGCCAGAGCCACGAAATTGATTTTGAATCATTGGGCTCAACATTTTCATCGCATCCCGGACATCGTGGTAGTGGAAGGACCCAAAGCCGGAGGCCATCTCGGTTTTAAACGCGAGCAGATCTTTGATCCTGACTATGCCTTGGAAAACATCCTCCCACAAGTGAAACTGGAAGTGAAAGCCATCGAAGACAAGCACGGAAAAAGGATTCCGGTAATCGCCGCCGGAGGCATCTTCACCGGCGAACAGATCTATAAGATCATGGATCTGGGCGCGGACGGAGTCCAGCTCGGCACTCGTTTTGTGGCAACCGAGGAATGCGACGCAGACGATACTTTCAAGCAGCTTTTCGTGGATTGCACGGAAGATGAAATCTTGATCATCGACAGCCCCGTCGGCTTGCCAGGCAGAGCGATCAACAACCAATTTCTGAAAGACGTCACCTGTGGAGAGAAACATCCCTTCACTTGCCCATGGAAATGCCTGAAAACCTGCGATTATCACACTGCTCCATATTGCATCGCGCTGGCTCTTCAAAACGCCCGCAACGGCTTATTCGCGGAAGGTTTTGCCTTCGCCGGAGCCAATGCCTATCTGGTGAAAAACATCACTACCGTCAAGGAATTGATCCGCGATCTGCTGCAGGAATATCAGGATTATTACGATCAGGTCGTGAACAAAGGTAAGCTCAAGCTCGCCCCCGCAAGGGATTGAGTCATCCTATTTTGAGGTTCTTCAGTCTGGATTGGATATCCGCGGCAAATTCCTCATCCGAGGCACCCGGATTTCGGGTTTGATACCACAGCTCGCAGGGCGCTTTGCCGCAGTCTCCGCAATCGGCAAAGCCCAAATCCTTGGCGCAGGCATAAATCGGACAATCCTCCCGGTCATAATACACAGCCCAGGAGACCTTTCCCTCCAGTTCGTTGCATCCCTCGCATTCTACCAGGTAGGCTTTGCAGTCCGTGCTGCAAACCACTCCGCATTTGCTCATCATAATCGTCTCCTTCCTTGCAGCTCTATCGCTTTGGCGAAACAGCTTGACATTTTTCCATGCTGAAAATGTCCTGCGGAAGGTCAAGGAGTATTTTTTAAATGAATGTCCCAATGATTACTGACGTCCTGAAAACATATCTGATGCGGCGGCGATTGCCAAACGCTGCCGGCAGCTATCTTTCCTACCATCTGTCTATAACCACAAAGAGAGTCTGGCATGGATTTTATCCGCCGGCGATTATGATCGAGCCCACCAATATCTGCAACCTGAGATGCCCGCTTTGCCCCAGCGGAAATGGCGGCATGGAAAGAGCCCGCGGGATGATGACGATTCAAAGATACAAAAAGATCATCCGTGAAATCCGAAGCCATATTGGTACGCTGATTCTCTGGAATCAGGGCGAGCCCTTTCTGCATCCGGATATTTATACCATGTTTGATTTTGCCGTGAAAGAGGGAATGTATGTGCTCACCAGCACAAACTTTAGCCTTGAGATCGATCATATAAAACTGATTGACAGCGGTTTGCAGCATCTGATCATCTCCATGGACGGCATCTCAAATACCACCTACGATCAGTATCGGGTCAACGGAGACTATGATCTCGTTTTGCACAACATGAAAGAACTCATTCGGATAAAAAAACTCCGCCACAGCAGACATCCATACATTATCTGGCAATTTATCGTGATGAAACACAACGAGCACGAGATCCCGGCAGTGAAACAAATGGCTCGCCGGCTCGGAGTGGACAAACTCGAGATTAAAACCGCGCAGATTTATGCTCAGGACGACATGCAGGTCTTTATTCCCTCGGACGCTAAGTATTCCCGCTACCATAAAAGCGAGGGTGAGTTTCGCATCAAAGCCGAACTCCTGAACCGTTGCCGGCGGCTTTGGACTCAACCTGTGGTGAATTGGGACGGCGAAGTGGCGGTATGTTGCTATGACAAAGACGTATCTTTCCCCATCGGCAACGTGGACGATGAAGGTTTTTACCGGCTTTGGTGCTCCACCGCTTTCAACGATCTGCGCCGCGACATCTTGCACCGCAGGAAAGATTTTGAAATCTGCCGGAATTGTGGAGAAGGCATCCGCCTCAAGGTAAAGAACTGATCTTCATACCCCATCTTGCTCATTGCGCAGCCCCCCCCCCAAGTGGATACTTTGATCACAAACCAGAGAAAGCACGGGTCGAAGACATGGTTTTCATGCTGAATGAAAGATTTTCCTTGAAAGAAAAAGCCTCCCAAATTAACGTGTCCCTTATTGAAAAAAGCCCTCTAAAAAGGAGCAATATATGAGAACTATTGAAGGAAATCTCGTTTCCAAGGGATATAAGATCGCCCTTGTGGTCAGCCGTTTCAACGAGTTTATCTGCAAGAAACTGCTCGACGGTGCCGTGGACTGCCTGATCCGTCATGAAGTCCGCGACGAAGACATCACCGTCATCTGGGTGCCCGGCGCCTTTGAAATACCGCTAGTGGCACAGGAAGCGGCCAAAGGCAACAATTATGATGCCGTGATCTGCCTCGGAGCGGTGATCCGCGGCAGCACTCCACACTTTGAATATGTGAGCGCGGAAGTGACCAAGGGCATCGCCCAGGTCAGCCTCGCATATTCCAAACCGGTGATCTATGGCGTGCTCACCACGGACACAATCGAGCAAGCCATCGAACGAGCCGGAGCCAAAGCCGGCAACAAAGGTTTTGCCGCTGCCACCTCCGCTTTGGAAATGCTCAATCTGCTCAAGGAGATGAAAAATGGGACAAAGGCGTAAAGCTCGCGAGCTCGCCGTTCAAACCCTCTACGCGCTGGACTTTGCGGAGGTTTCTCCGGATTTTACCGAATACTCGCTTTTAAGTAAATATCCGGACATCCTGAGCCAGCTTGCCGAGGCTGAGGAAATCGATACCGGATCGCCGGTCTTTGCTTTCGCGGACGAACTGGTCAAAAACGCCGTCATCAATATGGAAGATATTGAGATGGAGATAAATAAACACACCGACAATTGGTCTTTCGAGAGCATCGCTCATCTGGATCGCAGCATCCTGCACATCGCAGTCTATGAGATGATCTACACCGATACTCCTGCTCCTGTTGTGATCAACGAAGCCATCGAGATCGCCAAGAAGTTTTGCTGTGAATCCACCGGAAAGTTTCTGAACGGCATCCTGGATTCCATCAACAAAGACATGAAACAACATTTTGACGGAGAAAGGCCATCCTGATGCGTTTTCTCAACCGGGGATTATGAACAGAGACAACCCGGCAAGCCTGAATTGTTCGATCGGAGTTTTCGCGCACAACGAGGCGGAAAACATCGCTCAACTCTTGGAATCGCTTGTCTCGCAGACGCTTGATTCTGTCGTGATCGCTGAGATCATCGTCGTTTCGAGTGCCAGCACGGATGGCACCGATGAGCTTGTGGAAAAGTATGCGCTGGCTCATCCAGCGGTGCGTTTGATCCGCCAGGAAAAGCGCGAAGGCAAATCCAGCGCGATCAATCTCTTTCTCAAGGAAGCGGCATCGGACATCCTCGTCGTGATCAGTGGAGACGTCGTTCCCGAGGCGAAAACGATCGAGCTTTTGGTTTCGGTTTTCAAGGATCCGATGGTTGGTGCCACCGGCGGCAGACCTATTCCCATCAACGATCCGGCTACTTTCATGGGCTATGCCGTGCATGCGCTTTGGCGTCTTCATCACCGCCTGGCGATGATCAGTCCCAAGCTCGGTGAAATGATCGCCTTCCGCAAGCTGATGGATGCCATTCCTTCCGATTCTGCGGTGGACGAAGCAAGCATCGAAGCCATTGTGCGGCAGCATGG
Organism: Candidatus Cloacimonadaceae bacterium; assembly: GCA_030693415.1. Taxonomy (NCBI): domain Bacteria; kingdom Pseudomonadati; phylum Candidatus Cloacimonadota; class Cloacimonadia (SeqCode); order Cloacimonadales (SeqCode); family Cloacimonadaceae (SeqCode); species Cloacimonadaceae bacterium (SeqCode). The sequence goes on from JAUYAR010000014.1 coordinate 13,870, forward strand.
TCTGCGCCTTCGCTACATCCCCGAAGCGGTCATCCGCAACAAGGGACCGCAGAATATCAAGGACTTCGTCAAACAGCGCCGCCGCATTCAAAATGGACACCTTTGGCTGAAGGCGAAGCAGAGCTATAAAGTCAGCTCCCAAAAGGGTGGAATGCTGTTTTGGATCATTTTGGACGAAGTGATCGAGTTTCCTCATTCGGCGCCCAAGCTCTTCGCCGTGATGGCTTTGGAAATGTATGCAAGGATACTCGGATGCCTTGATTATCACCTTTTAGGCAAAAATCCCTTCGCCTGGGAGATCGTAGCATCCGCCAAAAAAACCGGTTCGGGAAACCAATCATTATGATCTTTCTGCTCTTTCGCTTGATAGGTTATTGGTTTATGAAACACTTGGGCTTTCCCAAGCTGTTGCCTATCAACTATACCGTCAGCCTTTTATATACCTGCAATTCGCGCTGCAGCACCTGCAACATCTGGAAAAAGAAAGCGGATAACCTCACTGTTGCCGAATATGTCAAGATTTTTAGGAGTGTGGGACGCGCTCCCTATTGGATCACTTTCAGCGGCGGCGAACCATTTCTCCGCAACGACATCGTCGAAGTAATAAAGGGCATCTATGAGGTTTCGAGACCGCGCATCATCAACATCCCCACCAACGGACTTTTGGTAGCGACCATCGTGGACAAGACGGAAGCCATCGCCAAAGCCTGTCCCAAAGCGCAGATCATTATCAACGTCTCCATCGACGGCATCGAGAATCAGCATGATGAGATCCGCAAAGTGCCCGGAAACTTCGCCAAAGCGATTTCCACTTTCCACAAACTCAAGGCTTTGAAGCTCCCCAACCTCTCCGTGGGCATCCATACGGTGATCTCCAAATTCAATGTGGAAAGCTTTTCCTTGATCGCCAACGAATTACTGCGCCTCAATCCGGACTCCTACATCACGGAAATTGCCGAAGAACGCGTGGAACTTGATACCATCGGCGCAAACATCTCTCCCTCGCTGATTGCCTACAAATCCGCCGTAGATTATCTCATCCACCGCATCAAAAACAGCAAATACACCGGCATGAACAAACTAACGATGGCGTTTCGAATCGAGTATTACAATCTCGTCAAACGCATCCTCCGGGATCAGAAACAGGTGATTCCTTGCTATAGCGGGGTCGCGTCCGTGCAAATCTCTCCCGATGGTGACCTTTGGTCTTGCTGCATCAAGGCAAAGCCACTGGCAAACCTGAGAAAGCTGGATTACAATTTCAGACGCGCATGGACGTCCATGGACGCGGAACTGGATCGGCGCTCAATCCACAAGAAAAAGTGCTGGTGCCCGCTGGCAAATGCGGCATACACAAATATGCTAATGGACTGTGGCACGCTTTTCAGAGTATTCTATCGCAGCTATATAAAGTGGTGGTGATCAATGATCTCGATTCAAAGTAAGATGGCTTTTCCGCCTTCCGCGATGTGCGATTATCAGGCATCGCAGGATGGGAAGTTTGCATGGTTCATTTGCACCTGGCATCCGGAAAAGATGTTTGCCCTGGAAGAAATCCAGGCAGAGATCAAGCTGGAGATCATCAATTCCGGCATCAGCAATCTCAGCAAGATGGAAGCGGAGAAATGGATCAAGGATCTCTTTGCGGATTTCCATTGGAAACTGCATGCCAGATTTCGCAAGACCGACCTGATCGAAAAGGGGATATCCCTCTTCTTTGGCATCATCTTTGAACAAGAGCTCTATTTCGTGCAGTTTGGCAGGATATTTTGCGCCGCCACGCACAAGGACAAGCTCATCCATGTGGGTCAAAACTGGAAGAACTTCCACGTCCAGAGCCATAAGGAGCTAAACTTGCTGGGCTTTTCCGAAGCGGATATCAAGATCAAGACCCATCGCCATTTGATCGCAAAAAACCAGCATTTCATCGTCCTGCCGGGCATTATCGCAAATAAGGTATTCGCAACAGACACGGACGCCACCGGTATCGTTCCTGTGATCGAATCCTATGCAGGCACGGAAAACACGCTCTGGTTGATCCTCGCTGGAGTGCCGGATTTGCTGAAAACCAAGCGCCGGCGCATACGTAAACTGCATATCTCCTCCACTCTCCTGATCCTGATGACGATTGCCGCGATCGCCTATATGGGCTTTGGCAACCGCTCCATCGATCTCTTTTTCCGCAAGGCGAAGATGCTGTTTCAAAGCAAACAGCCGGTGCGTCTGGAACAGATCCCAAACTATTTGAAGGTGAATAACGGAGAAATCATCAAATACCTGGAACGTGCGGTGAACATGCCGGCACGCACTATCGAGCTCAGCTTGTTGTGGAATACCGATCTGCCCTACAACGTGACCGCCGCCCCGGCTTTCAATCTCGAAAACATCTACCTGGCAAGCGATAACAACCTCCTCGCCTTCAATAAAAAGACCCGCAAGCTGCTTTGGAAGGTTTCTCTGGAAGACGAGATCATCTCCATTCTAAACACCCGCGCGGGACTGATCGTCGCTCTGGAAAACAACCGGATCCTCGGTCTGAATGACGATGGCACCAAGAGCTGGCAACGGAACATCAGCACCGGCATCAACGGCAAATCCAGTCTGCGACCGCTTGAACTGACCAACAACGAAAATCCCCGCATCGACGGAAGCATCTCCATCATCCCCACGGAAAAGGGACTCAGCGTGGTGGACAGCAACCGCGGCGAGACGCTATCCGAGATCACGCTGACAGAAAAGCTGCAATATCTTTCCGCTTATGACAGCTTCGATTCCTGTTTCTATGCAGTGGTGGCAAATACGATCGTATGTTTGGAACTGAAGATCGTCAATTGAATGCATCTGTCAAGATCCTCTGCATCCTTCTGATTGCTATTGCTATATCCATCAGCACTTTGGGAGGAATCACCGGAACGCTTACCCGCACCGGTTTTGCCCGTCTGCAATATGACGGCGGAGGGGATTGGTACAACGATCCGGAGGTGCTGCCCAATCTTGCCCGCTACGTCAATTCACTGCTAAATACAAACTTCCCCATCGACCAGGCGGTCGTCAAAGCCTCGGATGCCAAACTCTTTGAATATCCTTTCGTCTATCTCACCGGGCACGGCAACATCAGATTCACCGATCGCGAGATAGAAAACCTGCGCCAGTGGATGCTGCGCGGCGGATTCCTCTATGCGGACGACGATTATGGCATGGATCAATCCTTCCGCCGCGAGATCAAACGCATCTTCCCTGAATATCAACTAACCGAATTGGATCCATCCTTCCCCTTATTCACAAGGTTCTTCGATTTCAGCGCGGGACTGCCAAAGATTCACAAACACGACGAGAAACCGCCCCAGGCTTATGGAATCTTCGACGAAAACGGCAGATTGATGACGCTTTATACCTACGAAAGTAACATCAGCGACGGCTGGGCGGACTATGAAACCCACAAAAACCCTCCCGAAGTGCGCGAAACCGCTTTGCGCTTCGGTGCAAACATCGTCTATTATGTGATGACGAGGTGAGCCTTGCGGATCTGCGTTCTTTCCGATATCCATTTTAAATACAGCCCGGACAAAAACTCCGACCGGGAAAACGCGAAGCTGATCCTTTCCTTTTTGCAAGAGAGCGTCGGGCGCTATGACCTGATCGTCCTCAACGGAGACATCTTCGATCTTTGGTATGATTGGAATTATGTCATCATCAAGCAGTATTTTCCCTTGCTGCACCGCTTCGCAAATCTGAGAGAAGCCGGTTGCCGCATCGTCCACATCAGTGGAAACCACGATTTTTGGTTCAACGACTTCCTGTCAAAGTTTCTGGGCATGGAACTCTATGCCGATCGTTTCATTCTGGAAACTGACGGCAAGCGCATGATGTTTACCCACGGCGATCTGCACACGGTCAACGATATGCGCTACAAGGTGTTCCGCCATATAATCCGGCAAAACTGGGTCAAAAGCATCTTCGCGGCGCTGCATCCGGACATCGCTTTGACCATCGGGCGAAAGCTATCCCGCTCCAGCAGGCTGCGCAAGGTTTCCACCATATTGCAAAACAAGAAAAGCTCCGGTCTGACCCACTTTGCGACCGGACAGATCAAGAACAAAGGTTTTGACATCGTCGCCATGGGGCACAGCCATTCCCCCTCGCTGAAACCCATCGAGCATGGATTTTACGTAAACAGCGGAGACTGGATGAGAGCCCACAGCTATGTCGAAATCACCAACGGAATCATCGAGCTAAAATACTATAAACAAAAGGAGAACACAGTATGAATCAGATACGCGCATACCGCCTGATCACGCTATTAACCCTGTTGCTGCTCAGCATTTCGATGTTGAATTGCAGCAATAAAACCAACCAAAAAACACCAGAATTGGAGGAAATCGTGCAGAAAGAAGCACCCAAAAACGTAGTAAACGTCACTATCGAAACCACTTATGGAAACATCGAGCTCGAGCTTTGGCCCGATCTGGCACCCAAGACAGTGAACAACTTTGTCGAACTCGCCCAAAAGGGCTTTTATACCAGAACCTATTTCCACCGCGTGATTCCGGATTTCATGGTCCAGGGCGGCTGCCCAAACACCAAAGATAATGACCGCACAAACGACGGCACCGGCGGTCCCGGATACAAATTTGAAGACGAATGTCATGCGATGGGAGCTCAGATCACCGGCGCCATCGAGGATGACGAAACCGCCATGCTCGTCTGGAACGGCATCATCATCCCTCACATGCAATCCGGCAAAACTCCGGACGCTGAGATCTTCGCGATCGTCCAACAGGTGCAGGAACAGCAAAGCGGCAAGCCGATCATGGCTCATCCGGTGAGCTACTATCACCAACGCACCGGCATCAGCACTCCGATCCATAGGCAGACCCTCAAAGCTCCGGCGCTATATTCCTACATCGCCATGGCAAATTCCGGACCCAACACCAACGGCTCACAGTTCTTCATCATCACTAATAAACAAGGAACACCGCATCTGAACGGCAAACACACCGTCTTTGGAAAAGTCGTCAAGGGCATGGACATCGTGCACACGATCGAAAAACTTCCCCGCGACAGAAGCGATAATCCCAACCTCGATAACCAGGCTTTCATCAACGGAATCTCATTCCCGAAATAAAGCAGAACCATGACCATGGCAAGTGCGGTCAAACGTTTTTCACCCCTCAGAGGAGGAAACACATGAAAGCGATCTTTACTTACGACGACGAGCACCTCGGCAAAAGCTATATCGTGATCCCCAAGATCCGCGAGGTAGCCAAGGCTTTGGGCAATCTGGTCATCACATTCGACAACGGAGACAAGCGCAGCCTTGCCGTTGCCGATGCCGATGCTGCAATCACCGAGATTCTGGAGACCATCCAAAAGTTCTATGCCTAAGGCGATGCCTTGCTGAAAGATCCGATCTTCCTGGCGCTTTTGGGAACCATGTTCACGTGGCTTATGACCGCGCTTGGCGCTAGCTTCGTCTTGTTTTTCAAGACGATCAAAAGCTGGGTGATGGATTCCATGCTCGGTTTTGCCGCCGGAGTGATGATCGCTGCCAGCTTTTGGTCGCTGCTCAATCCCGCAATCGCGATGAGCGGAGGAAGCCCTTATCCCGCGGTGATCGGATTCCTATTGGGAGGAGCATTTTTGAGACTGATCGATCTGCTGCTGCCTCATTTGCATATCAATCATGATCTTTCCGAGCGCGAAGGACTGAAAACCCCCTGGGGTAAATCCACCTTGCTGTTTCTCGCTGTCACCTTGCACAACTTTCCGGAAGGATTGGCGGTGGGAGTCGCTTTCGGAGCAGTGGGATATGGATTGGAATCCGCCAGCATGGCAGGCGCGGTGGCATTGGCTTTGGGCATCGGTATCCAAAATCTTCCTGAAGGCGCTGCGGTGTCCATTCCCCTCAGACGTGAAGGTCTTTCCCGCTGGCGGAGCTTTTTTTGGGGACAGTTTTCCGGCATGGTCGAACCCCTCGGTGGAATCCTCGGAGCGATGATGGTTTTGCTCGCCCGTCCGGTATTGCCCTATGCTCTTTCATTCGCAGCAGGAGCGATGATCTATGTGGTGGCGGAAGAGGTCATCCCCGAAGCCCAGAGAGGCAAACATGCCCATCTTTCCACGATCGGAGTCATGCTTGGCTTTGCGGTGATGATGACTTTGGATGTGGTGCTCGGATAATTATCCGGATTATCTGTTATTTATCTTGATAAAAAGGCGGAGAAAGCATTGTCTGCAGTCTCCGTCATTTTCTTGTGATCCATGGCTGGATCCAATCTTTGTCCAGATTTAGTAGGTGAAGAGATTCAGCTTGGAATTGTCCCAATAAACAACCATATAAAAATTACCATATTCGTCCCAAGAGGCATCAACGTGTCGGTTGCCGTCGAGAACCCAGGCTGCATTGCCACTTTCATTGTCATATAGGATGTCTTCGCCATGATGGCTGACCAATGCTGCAAGGACGATATCTTCGATATTTTCTTCTTTTTGCGGAATATAGATCACATACCAACCCGCAAGAGTATCATCCGCAGGATCAAGCACTAACCCTATCGATTCCACATACAGGTTATCAAGCGCTGCGAATTCTGCGATGTTGTCATTGGCATCAAATATCCTAAATCCATTTTCTTCCAATATATCCATGCAGGTGCGATAATCCATTCCGTAGCTCAGATCAAACAACCCAGTCTGCGCACTTAAAGCAAATATGAAAATGCAGAAAGCGGCGATAATCATTATTTTCTTCATGTTACATCTCCAATGAGTTTATTTGGAAACAATATAAAGAGCTGCGCATTGTTTGTCAATTGTTTTCTTATGGAAATGTTGAACTCGTGTATCGAGACAATTTGGGCGAAATAAACAAAATGGGCTTATGTCTCTGTGTTACAACATGATACTGGATCGCGTGCCGATCCTTCCCCGTTAGCATTACGGAGTCAATACGGACTTAGTCCGTAATGAGTCCGTATTGCTAACCCAAGTTTCGCATGAAAAATGTGTTTTTAGTCATTTTGGAATCGTAACTCATTGAAAAATAGTATTTGAGTTTCGGAAAATAGCCAATTAGTGTCCAAAATCAGGGCTTTGCGGAAAAAATATATATTATCAGCTTCAGCGCCTGGATTTTCTGGGATTCATGTTTATA
>JAUYAR010000015.1 GCA_030693415.1 Candidatus Cloacimonadaceae bacterium
ACGATCTGGCTCGGAGTCCAACCATCCTTGTAAGCGATCGCTTTGATAAATAGCGAACTGTTCTCAGGAACGTTGATCGCTCCCGTGTAGATCGTGCCAAAGGTCGGGCTGGGATTGCTGCCGTCCGTTGTATAACGGATACCGGCATCAGAGGTACTGCTTGTGATAGCCACATCAATGACAGACTGATACGTATCCGAGGGGATCGAGAATACCGGAGCTTCGACGGCGGGGATAATGATATTGATCACATAGCTGGAGTTGGTGATCATCGACGTATTCATGCCTACTTTATAAGCAATGGCTTTAATCGTAGTAGTGGAAGCGATGTTGATCGGATCGGCATAGATTGTACCAAACGTTTCAGAGGGCTCGGTTCCATCCAGTGTGTAGCGAATCGACGCTCCCGCGGTGGCGGAAGAAACCAAGACGTTTACCGGTGCGCCATATATCCCCGCGGGAGGATTGAATACCGGCGCGGCAACGGTTTGGATCGGAATCACGATGATATATTGAGCGGTCGCGATCGTCGAAGGATCCCAACCAGCCTTGAAAGCGCGGGCTTTGATAGTAGAGCTGACACTCACCGTGAACGAAGCAGTATATACCGTTCCGTTCAGCAGAGTCGGTTCGCTGCCGTCAGTTGTAAAGATAATGACGGCATCCGGGGTTGAAACTGAGATCATTACGTTCTGTGGCGAGGTGAAAACTCCGCTGGGAGGATCAATCTGCGGGGTGGCAACCACCGGCAGGGGAATGTTTATCACATAAGTGGCGCTGGTGATGATGGATGGGCTCCATCCGGCAACCTGGGCAATCGCCTTGATCATGAGATTGTTAGCTACAAGAATCGGACTAAGCGGATCGAAGATCGCACTGATTCCGATCACTGGATCACTGCCATTCAGCGTGTAATAAATGACCGGAGCGGCATTGATGGTCGATAGCGTCACCAATTGATTGGCTGCATAAGTGCCACCGGGAGGATTGAAAGCTACCGGGCTCGTGATCATGTTATAGATAGCGGTTGTGACTCCGGAAGGCTGCCAGTTATTCAAATATGCCCTGGCGGAGAGAGTGGTGCCGGCATTGATATTTACCGGTGCGGCATAGACAAATCCATTCACATCCGATGGTGCCGATCCGTCCAGCGTGTAATAGATGGTGGCATTTGAGGGAATGGCACTGATTGTCACCGCGAAGGGAACATAATAATCACCGCCGTTAACCGAAAATACAGGATTCGACACAGGACCATTGATGATATACGCATTGATTATCACATTGGAATTGATCCATCCGTTTCGATAGGCGATGGCTTTGACGGTCGTGCTCGTGTTGATGGAGAGCGGAACGGTATAGAGTATGCCATTGATGTCGGTGGGGTCGCTACCATCGATCGTATAGCGAATGCTCGCGCCGGGAGTAGGTGTGCTCAAAGTAAGCGTCTGCGCATCGGGATAGGAGCCTGAGGGAATCGAGAACACGGGATTTGCGGTAACGAAGAAATATTCCGCGCTGTTGATTGCCGAATCCAGCCAGTTTGCCTTGTAGGCATAGGCGCGTATCAAGGTGTGTTCATTGGCGATGAGCGGGGCGTTGTAGGTCATTCCATTCACGAGACTGGGAATAGATCCATCCAAGGTATAGCGGATCGTCGCGTCTGTGGGATAGACGTTGATGCTGATCGTCTGGATGCTATTGTAGTACCCGCCCGAGGGAGAGAACACCGGATGTCCGATCGCGCCGTTGATCACATAGGAAGCAGTGGCTACTTGGGAATCATTCCAACCGGCAAGATACGCGAAAGCTTTGATGATCGCACTCGTGCTAATATTTAGCGATCCGGTATAGACGAGTCCGTTTGTACGGGACGGCTCAGTTCCGTCTGTCGTATAAATGATTGTCGCAGACGGCGTGGCAGTGGTTATAGTAACTGTTTGCGCGCCGGCATATTGACCGGAAAGAGGATTGAAGCTGGGTGTGCTGACCGTTCCGGTGATGAAGTATTGCCCGTTCACAACGGAGCTGGGGTTCCATCCCGGTTTGATCGCGATCGCTCTGATCATGGTGTTTGAACCGATCAGAATCGGGGTTCCGGGCAGGTAGGCGATGCCGTTGATTTCGCTCGGCACCGATCCATCCGTTGTATAATAGATCATCGCATCGGGAGGATTTACCGAAATATATACGTTCACAGCCGAGGTATAAGTCCCCGGACCGGGAGTGAATACCGGATTGGCGATATTGCCGAAGATCGTATATTCGGCAACGTTCACCAATGATGGTCTCCAGTCTGCGAGGAAAGCTCTCGCTTTCAGCGTTGAACTGGATGCAATGCTCACAGGACCGATATAATCGATCCCATAGCTTGCGGTGGGGTCAAGTCCATCAAGTGTATATTTGATGTTTGCGCCTGAAGTGGAAGTACTGATCGAAACGTTGACCGCGGAGGGATAATCTCCCCCGCCGGGAACGAAAACAGGGCTAACAACCGTGCCGGTTACCTGATAAGTGCGCGTGGCAACGTCACTTTGCGTCCAGCCTCCCTGCCAGGCGATCGCTTTGATCACCATTGATGTTTCCAAACCGATCGGGATGCCGATCGCGTCATTATAGAGAGTGGAAGCGGTGGTAGGAACGCTGCCGTCCGTGGTATAGTGAATCGAAGCAGTGGGCACGGAAGGAACGGAAAGCCTCACCACGATCGGATCAAAATACAGCCCGCCCACGAGATTGAATATTGGTTGGGGCAGGACGCCAATACTGTAATAACCTTCACGGATAAAGCTCGGTTCCCAGTTGACCTTGTATGCTCTGGCACGGATATGATGTTGACCGGTGCCCAGAATGAAGGGTCCCAGAAATTCGTAGGAATCCGGCGAAATGTCCGTGGGAAGCGGATCCGCTCCATTCAGAGTATAGAATATCCTGGTGCCGGGAAGGATCGTGCTCATGCTCAACGAGATCGAATTGAAATAGCTGCTTGGTGGGGGATCAAAAACCGGAGTGTCCACTCTGCCGGTGATCTCAAATACTCCCACATAGATTTGGCTGGGGCAGATATCAGGATATTGCGCCAAGACCTTGATCGTTTTGGTTTGGGTGATCGATATCTGTCCAGTATATAGCAACGCCGGATTTGCCACCGGGTCGGTTCCATCGGTCGTATAGTAGATCGACGCTCCGAGTGGAACAGTGACTGTATTGATCGACACAAAGATCGGCACAGTGCTGGATCCGGGTGCGGGATTAAAGATCGTTCCGTTGGCAAAGAACTCGATATAGGTTCTGGCGCGCACATCATAATAGAAACTATACGTTGTGCTTGGCAGCCAGTCCGGATTGTATGCCCGGAAGGTGACCCAGGTCGGATTAGTGAGTTCGATGACCGTTCCCGTTGTATAGATCAGCGAGTTGGGATTGGAGGGACCCGGAACGCTATTGTCCAAAGTGTACCACAAAACCGCCGAAGGTGGGGTGATCGACAAAGCTTCGATCGTCAGAGGTATGAATCTGCCATATTCGACAGTATAGTACTCTCCAGCAGGTGGAGGTGGCGGGTTGAGCGTGTAGGAATTGATCGTGACGACTCCGGTGACAATATAGGTATGCGTGATGATATTGCTGGATATCCAACCCGTTCGTATAGCGATCGCCTTGATGATCCTGGTGCTTTGAGCGGGAACCACGATCGGCACAGTGTATAGAAACGTCCCCGGATTGCCTGGAACGGGATCGCTCCCATTAGTTGTATAGTAGATCTGTGCAGACAGATTGGCGGAAGTGATATTCACACTGGTCTGTGAATAATACAACCCGCCAACGGGATTGAACACCGGATCTGCGACTCTGCCGGTGATCCGATAAGTAGAGCTCACCACCTGCGATTGCGGATAGGACGGATGAATGAAAAACGCCTTGATCGTTTTGATGTTTTCAATGTTTGGAAGTGCGGGCAGAGCGATTGGTTGTGAATAGACCGCGGATGAACTTGTCGGAATGCTGCCGTCCAGAGTGAAATAGATTGTCGCGCCTTCATAACCCGGAGGAGACGAAAGTAGGACGCTGATGCCATGATCGAAAGTAGCTCCCCAGGGTGTGAAGATCGGTCCGATCGGGCTCACTATTATCGTCCACTGAAGAGTGACGGTCTCCCAACCATCTGTGACCGAATAAACAAGATTGTAGGTTCCGGGGATGCTGAAAAGATAGTCAAGCGATGATGATGTGGAAACAACATTGCTGAAGGGCACGCCGTTGAAAGTTCCCGACAATGTCCATGTATGAGTCAACGCGTTTCCATCGATATCGATCACATTCACGTTAAAGAGGACATTTTGATCCTGATTGACCGTGATTGTTCCTTGCGGAGGACTGTAGGAAAGAATCTCGGGTGGATCGTTTTGCGGTAAGACTACTACATGTATTTCCTGAGTGGAAAATCCGCTTGATAGTCTGTCCACTGCTGTAACAAGAAAAGATTGGGTACCATTGAAGTCTCGTCTGGGACTAAAAAGCACGTTATGCCCGTTCACACCTGGTGATTGGGTTGTTGCAACGTTGTAAGGCAGTGTAAATTGCGTTTGGGCAACAAACAGGTCAAAATTCGTGGGTGCTGAGTCAATACAATAGACATAATCTTGGAAATTTCGCGAAAACGAAACATCCTCGTCAGTATAGAATATATTCCCCGCTGGTAAATTGTGAAAAACCGGCGGATCGGGAACGGAGGTTACATTCAAACGGATGATCGCCGTTGCCATCGCCCGGTCAGTTCTGCTCAAGGGTTCGTCCGATACAGTAATCACCATAAGCTCCGTTCCAAACCATTGCTGCGGGATCGGTTGGAACCGCAGCTTCAATGGGTTGCCGGGATCGGGTTGGGTGATAATAAAATGCTCCGGGGTGCTATGATACAGATAGAGCGTTCCCCCGCCAGGATTCACGATGTGCCGGGTGAAATCCTTGATCCACGGAACGTCTTCGTAAAACCTACCCGTCAAAGGATCGGCAATATCGACCGCGTCCGGCAGATTGTACGGTGTGGAAGAAAAATTAAACGAAGGTCCTCGCACCAATTGGTTGTTCTGCATCACCTGTTCCAAAACTTCAGGTGTGATCTGAACTTCGCGCATGTTCAAAAATCTCTTAGCGTCGGCGCTTATGAGCGTGGCTGCCATAAGCACTATCAATAAAACGAATGCCTTTTTCATATATAATCTCCTATGTTCCTTATCATCAGTCTATTACCTATTTCGCACAACCCGTATCCGAGAGCGCAATCGATCTTTTTATAGTTAAACATCAGTTTACCTCGCAGAGATAGTTTAATTCATGCTCTTCATATTACAAAGATAATCGCTACGCGAAATATGTCAACTGTTTTCTTTGTGCCGCCATGCATACTGGGGGGAGACTGTTCAAAAATCATCACCATTCTACGCTGCTTTACCAGAGCACTTGGAGAATAAGTGGTCTAAGTGCTTCCATTTCACATTTTCTTGACAGATTTGGGAGATGTTCAGATTGGCAATCAGCGATTGCTCATGCATGATTGGTTTGCCTTTATCGATCAATTCTGTTAACCAGAGAGAAAGAGCAAGATTCAGAGCGGTTTGTTCGGATTTAAGACCATATCTTCCGGAGCACATCGACTTGATATTGAATTGCCAGATTATTGAACCATGTTTGTTCCGTCTCGATGATCCCATCTGTACGGGTTCCGATAGTTTGAAATGCCTGGTTGACCTTGATGATCAATCTGCCCGGGGCTACACTTGTGGTATCTGGTACCTGTGCCCACAGTTGAAGGCAGAACATTACGATGACTAAGGTGATGAGTGTTCTCATCTCTCCTCCTTTATTTTAGGCAGGTGATTTTTTTAGTGATTATCTCACTACCCGCCCTTACTTGCAAAAGATATACTCCGTTGGTTAGATCGTTAGTATCCATGCTTATGCTATGTCTTCCCTTGTAATAATGGGTTGTGTTCAGTTCCTTTACCAAGCGTCCTTTCAGATCATAGAGCTTGATACTTAGCTCAGCATGATTCTTTAAACTTATATCAAATGTAACCCGGGATGAAAAGGGATTCGGACTTGGAACAGCATTGACCAATACCCCGGGACTTAAATCATCCGAAACTGAACTGGGATTGTAGAGTGTGTAAAACATGATTGGATCGTATTCTTCAAATACGTTCTCCATGCTGGCAAACGCCACGAAATCCGATCCATAATCATAATCTGTATTGATCTGGAAAGCAATCCGATATTGGCTGAAGATGCTGCCTGTTGCCAGATCATGCAGCACACAATCGGTAATATCCAGATAGCGGTAGCCTGCTTCGCCATGATGTCCCGGTTCATTTCCCGGTTCATTAATTCCCTGCCAGGTAATTTCACCCACATTGGGATTAAAGGTATGAGGATTGCCCTCATCTCCCTTTGCCCAGTCGTCAAGCCCCAAGCTGATATCGTAATCAATATGGCTCACGATGCATTTTATTGTGTCTCCACCTGCTACTTCCCAGTGGGGAAAGAAAGTGTTAACGTATGTCGAATCTTCCAGTTGCTCAATTCCGCCACTTGAAAATTGGTATAAACGGATTGTAGCATTCACTAGTGAATAGCCACTGGGTATAAGTGGAATAGGAAAGCTGATAAATGCTCTCACCGAACAGTTTTCATAAGGATAGCCCAAATCTCCGACTTCGAATACATACGTCGTGGTATTCATGCTAAATGCTACACCTGATGTGTTAGCTGCCATATCACCGTCCAGCTCTGGGATCGCATATAAGCTATCAAGTATGGTCGAGCCAGAGTAAGCTGACATCTGTGCCATCAAGGGAGCACAAAACAGCACAATGATAAAAATGATGAAAGTTCTCACTTTTCCTTCTTACAACAACAAATAAACATAAGCACCACTTTTCAAGCCATATCGTATCATTTTCTAATCCTATCTATATGGCTAATCATATTTCTTTATTATAGCATAAAAACTATAGTGGATTGTACGAGATATCTGTCAAGCACAAAATCTGTTGCATCCTTATGCATCCGTATTTGTGTTAATATAGGGTAGTGGCTTCTTTGCTCCAGATACAGTATCCAATACTACTCGCAAGGAGATACGATGGAAGCCAAGCTGTTAGAACGCATCAAAGAACAACTGCTTAGACATGAAGGTCTGCGGCTCAAACCCTACCGCTGTACGGCAGGTAAGCTAACCATCGGTATCGGTCGCAATCTCGAGGACTGTGGGATCTCCCAAACAGAAGCTTATCTGCTCTTGGAGAATAATATCCAGAACTGCGAGAGACAGCTTTTGGATGAGATTCCTGAGATTTACAATGCTTTGGATGAAGTCCGCAAGTCTGTGCTGCTGAACATGTGTTTCAACCTGGGTATTGGTGGCTTGCTTGAATTTAATAACACCTTGGCATACATAGCTGCGGGGGATTGGAAACGGGCTGCCAATGGCATGCTGGCAT
>JAUYAR010000016.1 GCA_030693415.1 Candidatus Cloacimonadaceae bacterium
GACCCATATGCGATCAACCCTGATCTTTACCGATGCCAAAGGGTATCGGGTACACGTCAGACAAACTGGTCTGCCCGAGGGCAAGGCAGACAAAATCTACTCCCTGCTGAACGTCAAAGTCTTCAAAAATCAAATCATCTCCAAACACAGAGTTTAGTGCCTAACTGAAAAATGACTGTCATATATACCAATAACTTAGTCCCTAAAATGCGAAACTTGGGTTGGGAAGCTGCGACAAAAGGGACGATGCCGATCTCTACCGTTTTCCGCTTTTCGTGGGCAGTTATTGGAAGTATCAGGTGACGCGCACGAACAACTCTGTCGATCCACCTCAACTGGTGGTCGATACTCTGCAAGTTTGGGCGGAGGCACCGGTCCAAAGCCCTTCGGGAGAAAGCTGCACCGTGCTCAGAGGCAGATACAACACTGAAGAAAGCGATTTATTTGAATACGTGGCAAACCGTCAGGATGGGTTTTATGCGCTGGGATACCGTCTCAGGCAGGGATGTATTATTCCCTTGAAAGGAACAAGCAATATCCGCTTCACGCTGTTGGGCAATCCCGTGAAAGAGGACGACAAGGACATCACATGGTACCCGGAGCCTATGCTTCAGATGCCTTACGAAGCCTACGAAGGCAAAGTGTGGTTTTACGAGAGCAGCGTTATTTATCCGTCGTCAGCCGGATTTTTTTTGCAAAAGCGCCGTCTTGTTCAGGTGCCGTGGGGGACGAAAATCGCCCACGTAAAGCGCATCGAGAGGTATGGATGCGAAATGCCCGATGCAGAGATCAATGCGTATTACACAAGCGTGGGAGTGATCAAATGGAGCTATGTCTCTGTTGTAAACAGCGAAAACGATACTGTTAGCCATATCTGGGAGCTGCTCGAATATCGAAAATAATCCAGTTTCATCATTGACAAAAAAGCGGCAGTGTGAATTGATGCACTCATTGGAAAATGGTGCTACTTGATTAGGTAAAAGGGAATCCCGTGAAATGCGGGAGCGGTAACCGCCACTGTGTGCAGTATTTATGGGCGCTTCAGTCACTGGATTTGTTTCCGGGAAGGCTGAGCATTTTTTAAGCCCGCTGCGAGCCAGGAAACCTGCCACCGCCATGCCTGAGGTCATACGGATTATGTGATCGGGGCGCAAAGTAGTTCATCCTTTATTCCCGAATAAACGAAAAAAGGTGAACAACATGAACAGACAAAGCTTCATTATCGGCATTTTGATGCTGATCCCGCTACTTTCGGCGAGCCTCTTTGCCGCAGAAATTTACACGGTCAATTCCGAATCCAGAACCCTCAGCCGCATTGATAGCGAGACTGGCGCGCTCAACAACGTATTTACCCCCCTCGGGCTCACTCCCAATCTGATGTATGTCGATGAGCAACACATCTTTGTGGTTTGCTCTGGAGACAATGCCATCCAGATGATCAATCGTGCAAACGGCACGCATATCCGCTATATCCCCGTGGCCGCATCCTCCAATCCCTGGGATGTGGTCAAAGCGGGTGATTTTCTTTATGTGACCGGGCTTTTTACCAACAAGGTCTATAAGATCAGTTTGCAAAGCTACTTTGTGGTGAATCAGATCACGGTGGGCAATGCTCCCGAAGGACTGCGCGTCTATGATGGAAAGCTGTTTGTGGCAAATACCGGCGGCTATCAAAATAACTATGCGGGAAGTTCAGTGAGCGTCATCGATCTGGCGAGTTTCACTGTTTTGGAAACAATTCCGGTGTGGACGAATCCGCAATATCTCGTTGCCCACAATGGTTTTATCCATGTTTCCTGCACGGGAAATTGGTTCGACGTTTCCGGTAAAGTGGATATCATCGATGCAGCGACGCTTCAAAATGTGCATCGGATCGATATCGGCGGCAATCCTGGATCCTTGTGGATCGGTCCCTATGCCAAAGCATATTTGGGAGATGGCATGAGCACTGGTCTCTATAGCTATGACGCTGTCAATTATAATGTTTACAACAACGCCAACAACCCTCTCAATCCATCCGCTTATGCAGTGGACGGAAACGATCAGTTCATCGCTTTGCTGACCCAAACCTGGGGTTCGAACTCAATGGTGAAATTGCGTCACCACGATCTGAGCCATCTCGCTGAATATACCGTCGGCTTGGTGGCTACGGATATGAAGGTCTGGGGTGGAAATGTGTCCAATGACGACCCACTCGTTCCAGTTTTGAAGACGTCACTCTATCCCAATCCCGTGCGGCAGAATGGTTTATTGTATCTTGACTCCCCCGCGAAAACGGTCGTTTCGGTTGTGTTTTACAATCTCAAGGGACAGAAAGTTCATGAAATGAGCATCCCCGCGGGAGAGAAGCAGATCTCATTGTCCGGTATGAAGTTGAGCGCGGGTGTTTATATTTATCGGCTCAGCTCGGGCAATGCGGTTCAAAGCGGAAAGATTGCGGTGATGAAATAGGATAGTTCGATAGACAGCAGGGCGACAAGTGCGTTTATAATGCTCCACTTCAAGTAGTTTACTAAGTTCTACTTCGATTACCTCATGGATGCTGAGCTGCAGCAGTTTCAGAAAATGCCACACTATTTTTATAAATAAGTCTTGACCTCATGCCAGCTTTCATTTCTTTGGTTTCCTATGCTTTTTAATAATTTGTGCGCATAGATAAAATATTGAATGCAAGGTGGATTGGTGCCAAACAAGAATAAGCAGGTGGTAATGCTTGAAAAAAAAGCAAAGAAAATTATAAGAGTGCCTTGCTTGCAGAACAGGGTGAGTGCTTAAACGCAGCTGTAAGCAGGCTGTGTTACACTTGCTTATTACTTGCTAAGAGGTGCGCTTATGAGCTTGGCTGGCTAACAGATCAAGATTTTACCGACTATAAAACTAACACACATGACCTCATAGAGGAAGGTTATATCCAGAGACAACTCGGGGATCCAAATCTAACATACGAAAATACTGTAAAGCTGAGATACCTTAAAACACTAAAACCTCACCGTGTCGCTGCCGATTATTCACACAATAAAGACTTTTCTTCACCAATGCTAAAAGAAGACTTTGATAGTTGCAAAAATATGGCAAAGCAATTTATCGAAGCGATACAGAATATACATAATTTAAACATCATATAAGGAGACTGTATATGGACGACTCTCATCTCATTAAGTTCGTGGGAGCTATGCAAAAGAAATACCCAAATGCCATTTTCAGATTTGAGTATGACGAAAAAGAAGCATCCTACCGTATATGGCATACTTACAATAAAGTATACGCTGATAACAAATTCTGTGAATATATGGGAAAATTGATAAAAGAGATTTTTATTCCTATCGGTTTCTTCAATTTCTATATTGATCTAAACACAGAGTTTATGAAGAAGATGAATAACGCCAAATCTTGGGCATACAACTCAACTAAACCCATTTCATCTTCATTTCAAGATGTGGAATCCTATACTTCTAATACGTCACCCTTTATGAATCGTGCAGGATGTAATAGAATAACAAATTCTAAATCCCCAGTTGATGTAGTAAGCCGTGAGGAGAGCAGGACTGCAGAAAGAGAAACTCCAATATATAGGATGGCTGCCTGATGGATACAACGAAACAACCTATGATCAAGACTGATGCTATAATGCTTATTGAGAGCAACTTTATCAGATATCCGGAGAACCCTAATATGATGGAGACGTCTTGTTCAGTTAAACTACGAGCATAATATCAATTCAGACAGTGTAGGCAATGGATTTCTCACTTTGCTTGTATCCGGGACATCCAAAGAAAACGGAAAAGTGATATTTGAAGCACGTGTCAGGTACTTGGGTGTTTTTATTTCTGACCCAGAAAACCAAAACTTACCACTTGAGGAATTCCTTCGTTTTCATGCTCCCGCACATATATACCCCTATGCCAGAGAATTTCTAACGACCCTGAGTACTCGCTCTGGCATGCCATCCATCATACTACCTCCGGTTAATATGTCCGCAGTCCTAAATGTGGATATGAAAGGAGTAGTTGAGGATAATTCAATAACGCCAACAGTTGATAATAATTAAGCCATAAAAAGGGCAAGGTAGATCCTTGCCCCTGGAGTTTAGGCGTTTTTCATTAAATTACACAGTATTTAGCTCCTAATCCGAGTTTAATTTCCAGCTTCTTCTGAAGTCCCGCGAGTTGTGCAACTCTTTTCTCATAAGCCAAAGCTCACAAGAATTATGCCAATCTCTTAAATGAGATACTTGTTTTCCGGAGAGCCGTTGGAGGGGAACCGGACGTACTGTTTGGGGGGAGGGAGCCAGTAATGGAAACTTCCCCTACCCCTATCAATGGGGTGGGGAATTCCGATTCCCCACAGCTTAACAAACCATAGCCGAATCGGAATTCGGCATCCCAATCGGCACAAATACGCCTTTTATGATATTGAACTCTTTTTTTCCCCCTCTATACTCGTAGTCATTCCCCATGTGCAACGTTCTTCTCACATTAGTGGAAAAATAGCAATTGCCGGAAACATTGAGCCCCAGCTTGGCGCCTAAAAAATCCGTTTCTTCCCCCTTAGCATTACGGAATCAATACGGACTCATTACGGACTAAGTCCGTATTGACTCCGTAATGCTAAGGAGGTAGCGCAGCATGCCGATGCTGCGGATGGGATCAGTTTCGACAATTTCCTTTCCTCCCCGGGAAGATTTAGATTGACATATATCCCCTCTTGGAAAAGATAACTGTCGAAGCTTAGTCAATTATGATATCAAGGAGTTACAATATGAATTACTTTCTAACCGAAGACCAGCTTGAGATGCAGGAAGTCGCACGCAGGATAGCTGTTGAAAAGATGAAACCTGTTTCTGAGAAATATGACGCAGAGGGAATCTTCCCTTGGGACATCGTTGAAGTGATGCGCCAGAGCGATCTGTTTGCCATTATGATACCTGAAGAATATGGCGGAATCAGCGGCAGTGTCGTTGATCTCACGATTGTGACGGAAGAGCTTTGCGCAGTCGATGCCGGCATTGCACTTGCTTTTGGAGCCACCGGTCTGGGCATGTATCCGATACTCATATCCGGTACCGAAGAGCAAAAGAAAAAGTATCTGGAACCCATCGCCGCGGGAGAAAAGCTTGCCGCTTTCGCACTCACGGAAGCCAATGCCGGATCCGATGCCAGCGCCATCGAAACCACCGCCCGCAAAGAAGGAAACACCTATGTCCTCAACGGCACCAAACAGTGGATCACAAACGGCGGCGAAGCCGAGATCTATACCGTTTTTGCGATGACGGACAAGACCAAGGGTCCGCGTGGTTGCTCCTGCTTCGTAGTGGAAAAGGGCACTCCCGGATTCAGCTTTGGTAAAAAGGAAAACAAGATGGGGATTCGTTCTTCCGCCACCTGTGAATTGATCTTTGAAGATTGCGTGGTCCCGCAAGAAAATCTCATCGGTCGCGAAGGCACCGGATTCATCACCGCGATGAAGGTTTTTGACAAATCCCGTCCGATGGTGGGAGCCCAAGCTGTGGGTATCGCACGCGGGGCTCTCGAAGCCTCGATCAAGTATTCCAAAGAGCGTCATCAATTTGGCAAACCGATATCTTCTTTTCAAGCGATCCAATTTATGCTTGCGGACATGGCGACGCAGATCGAAGCCGCCAGAGCCCTTGTGATGCAGACCGCGCGGATGGTGGACAGCGGTGCCAAGAACTATTCCAAGGAATCTGCGATGTGCAAATACTTTGCTTCGGATGTGGCGATGAAGGTCACCACCGACGCAGTGCAAATCCTTGGCGGATATGGCTATATGAAAGAGTACCCGGTGGAAAAGATGATGCGCGACGCCAAGATTTTGCAGATCTATGAAGGAACCAATCAGATCCAACGTTCCATCGTCGCCGCCAATCTGCTCAAAGAGTTTTGAGCTAAAAATGCACGACTGGGTTAAGGAATTCCCCGGGGCGATCACAACCTGCGATCGTGATGCCATCGTGAGGGAGATGAATGATAAAGCCACCTCCGTCTTTGTCAAAGATGGCGGCGAAAAGCTGATCGGACACTCGCTCTATGATTGTCACAATCCGCGTTCGATCGAGATCATCAAAAGCATGCTCGAAACCGGAGAGAACAACATCTATACGATCGAGAAAAACGGCAAAAAAAAACTGATCATTCAGCAACCTTATTACACAGAGGGCAAGGTCGCGGGCTTGGTAGAGCTATCCATAGAGCTACCCAGGGAGATACCGCATTATGTCCGTACCTGATTCGATACTCATGCACACTTGCTGTGCGCCGTGTTTGATCCTGCCCTATCATCAATTGAGGAAAGAAGGTGTCCAACTCGGCATTTTCTGGTATAACATCAATATTCACCCGTATATGGAATACAAGCACCGGCTGGATTCGCTCAAGGACTTCGCTGAGAGAGAAGTTTTTGAGATCATCATGCGTGATGAATACGGGCTTTTGGAGTTTATCCAAAACGCCGCTGTCGAGACCCCCGGGCGTTGTCGTTATTGTTATGACGCCAGGATGGATTTGACTGCCAAAACCGCGGTGGAATTGGGATACAAAGCCTTTTCCACCACCTTGCTCTATAGCAAGTTTCAAAACCATGATCTGCTTGTGGAGATCGCCAATGCCAAAGCGGAAAAGTATGGAGTTCAATTCTTCTATCGCGATTGGCGTGAGCTTTGGAGCGAGGGTGTGACGCTCTCCAAAATGGAGAACATGTACCGTCAGAAATACTGCGGTTGTATCTATAGCGAGCAGGACAGATTCTTGGGGAAAAAGAAAAAACATGAGCCGATATCGTGAAATCGATCTGAGTAACATCAAGGTCTCATCCGTCAAAGACCGCCACAGCAAAGTTGACAGCGCCGCTTTTGCCAGAATCGACGTAGCGGCGGGGCTTTGGGAATCCATGCCGGGTATTCTCAAAGCCGCTGAACTGAAAGAGTTTATCCAACGCACCAAGACAGCAGTCGCGAACAAGAAACCGATAATAATCGGCTTGGGCGGACACGTCATCAAGTGCGGCTTGGCGCCGTTATTGATAGAATTGATGGAATCCGGCGCGGTTTCTTGCGTCTGCGTCAACGGTTCGGTCACGATCCACGATTATGAAATCGCCTTTTGGGGAAAAACCTCGGAGGACGTGGCAGCCGGGCTGGCGGACGGGTCTTTTGGCATGGTCTTTGAGACCACTCACGGGATCAATTCTGCGATCACGCATGGCAGCAAAGCGGGTTTGGGCTATGGCGAAGTGCTTGGTAAAACGATCATGGAAAAAGCGCCGAACGCACATTTGTCATTACTGGGAAGCGCCTATCGACTGGGGATTCCGGTGACAGTGCACATCGCCATCGGTGCGGACATCGTGCATCAGACTCCTTGCGCGGATGGTAAAGCGATCGGGGATTGCAGTTTGAGAGATTTTCGCATCTTTTGTGAAGAAGTATCCAAGCTCGACGGTGGCGGAGTTTTCATCAATTTCGGCTCCGCGGTGATCATTCCGGAAGTGTTTTTGAAGGCGCTGACCGTGGCACGTAATATCCATGGCAAAGTTCAAGATTTCACCACCGCGGTGTTTGACATGAATATGCATTACCGGGCAATGGAGAATGTGGTCAAACGCCCGGTATTAAACGGCGGAAAGGGTTATTATTTCATCGGGCATCATGAGATCATGATTCCGCTGGTGCTGCGTGAATTGATGTAGAGCAGGACGCCGATCCTGCTGATTAACAGCAAACGGCACTGGTTCTGGATTCTGCCCCATCGATGCCGGACGGTGTTTTACTTGATTCCAAGGATGGATAACGCGTATGCCATTGTTGACGCCTGATATTTCAGAAATTGATTACGGTCTCCCGAACCGGTATGTCCCTCATCCATCAGCAGACGATAGATCACTTTTCTATTACCGGTGTTATTTAGACGCAGTTTTTGCGCCCATTTCAGACCTTCCCAATACCCCACCCGAGTGTCATGCCAGGCACAACTGATCAGAACATCCGGTAAGTTTGCCGGTTTCACGTTTTCGTAAGGACTGTAAGCGAGCATCGCTGTAAAATCACCCTCAATGGCGGGATTGCCCCATTCTTCGTATTCCTCGGCAGTCAGAGGAAGTGAATCATCCAACATGGTATTGATCACGTCCACGAAAGGCACATCGGCGATCAGCAGACGCATCGATTCCGGCGCGAGGTTTAGCACCGCAGCCACCAATAATCCACCCGCGCTGCCTCCTTCGATAACTGTTTTGTCCGGCTCGGTGAAACCATGAGCTTGCAGATAGCTCAGGCAGGCGCTGAAATCAAAGAAACTGTTCTTTTTATTGAGCAATCTGCCGCCGTCATACCAATCCTGCCCCAGCTCTCCACCTCCCCGAACCTGCGCGACGGCATAGATTACTCCCCTGTCCAAAAGCGATTGCAACTGAGGACTGAACCATGGGTCTTCATAATCCCCGTATGCGCCATATCCATAAAGCCACAATGGGTGTGCCCGATCAAGATCGAGATCACTCCTGAAGACGAGCGTCAGGGGGACGAAAACTCCGTCATCCGTCGGCACAAAAAGCTCCAGACTGCGATAGCCGGAAGGATCATAACCCATGGGAAGGGGATAGGTATAAGCCAGAGAATCCACTCCGGAGGCAAAGTCATGCTTGTAGATGCGAGCCGGAAACAGGAAACTTTCCATTGCATAACAGAAGCCGGAAGAATTTGGTTCTGAGCCAGCTTGAAAATTCAGATCGCAAGCTTCGGAAGGTATGATGTTTCGCAGAAGGGATCCGTCTGAGCTCCGATAGATTTGAAACTTCTCCTTTCCCCGCAACCTGCGGAGCAGGATTAGATGGTCATCAAACACCGAAAAGGATGATATCGGCTCAGCGTATGCTCCTGAAATCAATTCCACCCATTCATCCATGGAGCCGGATGAAAGTGGAGCGAGAGCGATCGATCCGTCCTTGCACCAGAGATTGGTCTGCAGAAAGACCTTCTCACCGTGGATATCCGGAAAATACTTTATGCCCTCGCGTTTGGGAGCTATCAATCTTGGGGTAGAATCCGCTCCCCGGGCATCGATGAGCCAAGCTTCGTTAGTGTTTTTGCTGGAACTGCTCAGTATGATGAATTGCTTGTCGCGGCTGTAATAAATGCCAAGATTGTATCCGGAATCGGATATACGAACGAGGGGGTTGACCATAAGGGTCTGCAGGTCAAGCTTGTCGCAGGTATCTGTTTGCATGCGTGAATTGGTGCGGGTGATGATCGCATGAGTGCCTCCCGCGAGCCACAGAAACTCCGAAATGCCGATCAGCTTTGTATCATGCGTTTTGCCGGAATGCAGATTTTTGAGATACAGACGATACACTTCATCCCCGTTAAAATCCGCTGTATATGCCAAGGTCGTGTTGTCCGGGCTGATCTCAAAAGCTCCGAGGGCAAAGAATCTTTTTCCCTTTGCAAGCTTGTTTTCATCCAGGATCAGTTCATCCTTTGCGCTCACGGTCAGCTTCCTTCGCCAGTGAACAGCGTATGCTTGTTTTGCGCTTTGGCGGCTAAAGTACTCATAGCCGTTTTCAATCACCGGGCGGGTCTCCAATTGTGCCGGAACGCGGTTGGTGAACTCCTTGAGCAGCTTTCTCTCCAGCTTCTGCGAGGGCTTCATTGCTCTTTTGGCATATAGCCGTTCATTCTTGAGCACTTTTTGCAGAGCTGGACTGTTTCTGTCGTTCAGCCAGTTCCAGGGATCGATCAACACTCTGCCGTGAATAATCGTCGTATCCGGATTTGCAGGAGCCAATGGAGCGTAGGTTCCGGCAAAGATGGAGCTGCAAAACATGCAGGCAATCAAAAGTAGGTGTGGCAGGTATTTTTGCATCAATTCATTCCTTTTGCACCGATAAATGGGGAAATATGCTATTCGTATCTCAGAGCATCGATCAGATTTAGGTTGGCGGCTTTCTTGGCGGGATACCAACCAAAGAATATGCCGATCGCGCAGGAAAATCCCACAGAAAGCATTACCGACCAAGGGGTTACGGAGATGCTCCACTTCATGGATTGGGCCAAAACTTTGGATGCTCCGTAGCCAAGCAGAATGCCGATCAAACCACCGATGATGCTGATGGTGACGGCTTCGATGATGAATTGAAGCAGGACGTCACGTTTTCCGGCACCCACGGCGCGGCGGATTCCGATCTCTTTGATGCGTTCGGTCACCGAGACAAGCATAATGTTCATAATGCCGATCCCTCCCACCAAAAGCGAGATCCCCGCGATGCTTGCAAGCAGGATGGTCATCGTGTTTGAGACTCTGTTCGCGGCTTCGGCAACGTCGGTCTGGGTGCGAACAAAGAACTCTTCGCTTGAGGTGCCTCGATGCCTTGATTGCAGCAGATTGAGGATGTCCTGTTGGACAAGATGGATGCGCTCCTTGGAGTCTGCGGAAACAATGATCGTCATACTGCGCCAACGATGCCCCAATAATCTGGTATAAACGGTGGAAAATGGAGCAATTACGATGTCGTCCTGATCCATGCCCATCACGTTTTGCCCTTTTGCCCGGAGCACCCCTTTGACGGTGAAGGGGATATTGCGAATGCGGATGATCCTGTCCACGGGATCGATGTCGCCGAAGAGGTTGTCCGCCACGGTTTTTCCGATCACGCAGACTTTGGCGCCGTTGGCAACGTCGGAAGTGTGAAATAGGTTGCCTGTTTGGGTTTGCATATCACGGATGTTGAAATAATCGACGTCCACGCCCATGATGCCGCTGCGCCAGTTGTTGCCTTCAAATTTGAGCTGTCCCCATGAATTGTAAACCGGCGAAGTATAAAGTACTCCGTCCACGCTATTGTTGATGGCTTCCACATCGGCAACGTTCAGTAGTGATCCACCGCCCGCAGATTGACGCGCTGTTCCGGATCCACCCGTGAAGTTTCCCGAAATGATGATCACGTTTGTGCCCATACTGCTGATCTGGTCATCGACGATCTTCTTTGCGCCCTGACCGATGGCGAGCATGGTGATCACCGCTGCCACGCCGATGATGATGCCAAGCATCGTGAGAAAGGTTCTGGTCTTGTTTCTGCCCAGGGATTTGACAGCTATTCTGATGATGCCAAATATCGACATGCTTTACTCCTCGGCGTCCAGGATGGGTAGTTTTTTCAGATCGGCAATGGCGTCCCGTTTCTGGGTATTTGGTATGTCTTCGACGATGCATCCGTCACGGAAAGTGATCAGGCGATCGGCATATCCGGAGATGTCATGTTCGTGAGTGACCAGGATGATAGTCTTGCCGAGGCGGTGCAACTGTTGAAAGACGGCCATGATTTCGATGCTGGTGCGGGAGTCGAGATTGCCGGTGGGTTCGTCTGCCAATACGAAGACGGGGTCGTTGACGATGGCGCGGGCGATGGCGACGCGTTGTTGCTGCCCGCCGGAAAGCTGATTGGGAAAGTGTCTTGACCTATCTGACAAGCCTACGGTTTTCAAAGCTTCAAGAGATTTTTCGTGCCGTTGGCGCAGGCTCAGGTCATGAGTGTACAGTAGCGGGAGTTCCACGTTTTCCAATGCCGTCGTACGTGGTAGAAGATAAAAGGACTGAAACACATAGCCGATCTTTTCGTTTCGAATCTTTGTGAGAGCGGTGTCGTCCATGCTGTGAACGTCTATTCCGTCAAGCTGATAGTTGCCGGTGGAGGGTTTGTCCAAACAGCCCAAAAGATTCATAAATGTGGTCTTACCAGAACCGCTGGCGCCCATGATGGCAATGAATTCGCCGTGGTCGATGCAAGTATCGATCCCGCGCAAGGCATGCACGTGGATTTCGCCCATCTGATATGTTTTGGTCAGCTTTTGGGTGCTGATGAGTCTGCATTCCGCCATTGTATCAGAACCTTCTTCCCATACTCGGTGCGCCTTGCATCGCAGGATTGGCGGGATTGATGGACGCAGCTTGTTTGGCATCTTTGTAGATGACACCACTCACCAGAAGGTCATCAGTGCCCAGATCAGCAAGCACTTCCACAAACGCGCCGTCTGAAATACCGGTGCGGATCATCTTGATCTGCGGTTCATTGCCTTTGAGTACCCAAACCATTGCCATGCCTATTCTTGTACCGGAACGACCCCTACCGGAGGAAGCAGCTTGAGGATTCCCCATTACTGAAGGTGTTTGTCTTGGTTGGGCGGGGCTTCGTCTTGATGTATTTGCAGCACGAGCGCTGTCAGGAATCGCGGGTTTGGCGTTTGGTGTTCCCTGTCCGGGTTTTTGACGATTCACTGCAGGAACGGGCTTTTCTCCGGACGCGTCAGCGGTTTTTTCTGGTTGAGCGGCTTGCATAGATTCCATCGCTTTTTTGCGGGCGTTGGCGATCATATCGTCTTCCCATTTCAAACCAAACATCGCCCATATCTCTTTGCTGGGGCGAAACCGGGTGGCGGATTCCGGGATGCGCAGGACGTTTTCCTTCTCGCGGATGATGATGGTGACGTTTGTGGTCATGCCGGGAAGCAGCTTGCGATCCGGGTTGGCGGCATCGATGATGACGCTATAGCTGACGACGTTTTGATCAGTGTTCGGGTTTAGCCTGATCTGTTTGACGGAGCCGCGAAACTGCTGAGTGGGATAGGCATCGACAGTAAATTCCACCGGCATATCAATGTTGATTTTGCCGATATCCGCTTCGTCCACGTTTGCCGTGATCTGCATCTGATCGAGGTTGTTGGCGATTTTAAAAAGAGTTGGGGAGTTCAGCGAGGCGGCGACGGTCTGTCCCTCGTCCACGTTGCGGGCAACGATGATTCCGTCGATGGGAGAAGTGATGTAAGCATTATCCAGGTTCTTTTCCGCGCGTTGCAGATTGAGCCTCGAGCTGGCGAGTGATTGCAGTGCTTGCTGATACTTAAACTCCGCCTTTTTCATATCGTATTCAGGAGACATGTTTCTCTGCCACAGTTCTTTAAGCAGGTCATAATCCAGCTTGGCTTCGTCCACGGAAGTTTTTGCTTTGTTCACTTCCGCTTTGGCTCCGTCCAAATTTGTCTTCAAAATCTCCGTATCCAGTTTTGCCAGGAGCTCCCCGCGCCGCACAGAATCGTTAAAATCCTTGTGCAGTTTTTCAATCTTGCCGGATACTTCGGTGCCCACTTCCACCAGGACGTAAGGATTGAGCGATCCGGTGGCGGTCACCACTTCACGGATGGCGCCGGTGGAGACTTTTTCAGTGCGCCATTCCGGTTTGTTTTTGTTTTTGCGATAGTTTGAATAGAGCATGATGGCGGTGATGACCAATGCCGTGATGACGATGTATTTAATATACTTTTTCACAATTCCGGTTTCCTTCTATTACCATTTTCCGAGTATCTTGTTTGAGAGCAGATAGTTGAGCGCCTCCTGCTTGGCGATGATCTGATAGCGATTGGTGTGATAAGCGATATTGGCGTCGATATAGTCCGTGCGCGTCTTGTCCAATTCCAGAAGCTGGATCAAACCGAGGCGATAGCGTTCTTCGGCGATCCTGATCTGCTCGCGGGATTGCTCCAGTTTTTCGCCATAGAGCTCGTTCAGACGGTTCTGGTAGGCAAGCTCCTGTGCGGTGATATTATACTGGCGTTTGATCTCGTCCTTTTTATCCAGAAGCGAGATTTCCGCCAGCCGATTACTGATCCTGGAGCGTTTGTGGATCTGATGTTGCTTGAATTGGTTCCAGAGGGAATAGCTGAGATTGAGCGAGACCGTGTGGGAAGTGGAGTATTTGTCAAAATTGAAATTCTCTCCGCCGATGTTGCGGGCAAAGTTATATGCCAGGCTCACTCGGGGAAAATAATCCCGAAAATCCTGCGTAAGACCCAGTTCGCTGCGTTTGATATCAGCTTCCAGTATCTTCACTTCGCCGATCTCTTCAGTGTCAAGAACCGGCAACGCGAAAGTGGGGTTGGGTTCCAGATCGGCGAGTTCGAAACCCTCATCCGTCATCTGCACAAGCCCGAAAAGCCGTGCGCGGTTGGTGGCGATGGTGTTTTCCAGTTGGATGATCAAAATGCGGGAATTCATAACCGCGATCTCGTTTTGTTTGACGTCGAAGGGAGTGGTTTTACCAAGCTGTAAGAGCACTTTGCCCTGTTCCCAGACCCTGGTTTGAATGCCGAGATTTTCCGTGAGCGAGGCAAGCTGTTTCCCAGCGCTCAACACTTCGAGATAGGCGCCGAACACTTGGTAGGCATAGGTCCCAGCGCTGCGTTCCGCCTGCAGTTTTGCTCTCGAGTTATCCAGGCTGGCATATTTGTAATTGAACCAAGCGGGGTCGTTGATGCTGATCGTCTTGCTGATCGTGAATCCCAATCTGCCGCTCAGATCGGAAACCGGCGGTACGATGCGGTGGTATAGGTTATTCTCAAAGCTCAAACCCACACTTGCGTCCGGCAGCAGGTTCCACTTCGAGGAACTCAGTTGAGACTCGCTGATCTGATAATTCAGTTCCGTGCGTTGCATCGTCCAGCTATTGTTCAAGCCATATTGGATCAGGTCGTCCAACGTGTATTGCGCTGCCAAAAGTGTTAGCGGCATCAGCAAAATAATGATGATAAAGCGTTTCATATAACCTCAAACTTTATTTGGTTTCGGGCGCGAAAGATCCCTAAGCCGCGGTTTTTTCCAATCTCAAATACACACTATATACCATCACTGCGAAAGAAAACTGCAATAAATCTTCTCTTCATCACGACGGCATAGCGAAACATCTTTCAATTTGAAACCAGTTTCCGCGAAGCGGCATTCATGACAAGGAAAATTCCTTGCCTTTATTCCGCCCTTTTAAACATTGGTATACATAATCAAAATAACTCATCATTGGAGAAAAAATGGCTTTCAACCTCAGAAACAGACACTTTCTGACCCTGATGGACTTTACTCCGCAGGAGATCAGATTTCTCTTGGATCTTTCCATGGATCTCAAGAAAGCAAAATATGCCGGATATGAGCAGCAGCGCCTGAAGGGCAAAAACATCGCACTCATCTTTGAAAAAGACAGCACCCGCACCCGCTGCGCCTTCGAAGTTGCCGCCCTCGACCAAGGTGCGCATGTGACATATCTGGGACCCACCGGTTCGCAGATGGGCAAGAAAGAATCCATCGCCGATACCGCCAGAGTCCTGGGCAGAATGTATGACGGCATCGAATACCGTGGCTATGGACAAGAAATCGTGGAAGAGCTGGCAAAATTTGCCGGAGTGCCAGTCTGGAACGGTCTTACTACTGAAGACCACCCCACACAGGTATTGGCGGATTTTCTCACCGCGATGGAACATCTAAACAAACCCCTAAACGAAATGGTCTTCGTCTATGCCGGAGACGGACGCAACAACGTTGCCAACGCTCTGATGATCGGAGCCGCCAAGACTGGAATGGACTTTCGCATCGTGAGCCCCAAAGAGCTCTTCCCCGAAAAGAACCTCCTGCAAAAATGCAAAGAAATCGCCAAGGAAACCGGCGCACATATCACCTGCACGGACAGCGTCGTCAAAGGCGTGCTCAACGCGGATGTGATTTACACGGACGTTTGGGTCTCCATGGGCGAAGCCGAAAGTGTGTGGGAAAGCCGCATCAAATTGCTAAAACCCTATCAGGTCAACGCCTCCATGATGAAGAAAACCGGCAAGCCAAACACCCTCTTCATGCACTGCCTGCCTGCGTTTCACGATCTGAACACCACCGTCGGCAAACAAATCTATGATAAATATAAACTCACCGGAATGGAAGTGACCGACGAGGTCTTCGAATCCCCAAATTCCGTAGTCTTCGACGAAGCCGAAAACCGCATGCACACTATCAAAGCAGTGATGGTGGCAACGCTGGGAAACTGATTCCGGTCATTGAATCATGCTATAAGAGGCAGGATGACGAATCCTGCCTTTTTTTATGGTGAACAATCGAACGAGAGAGGCTGCGGAAAGGCACTCCTGATCAACAATAGTTTTGCCAATATGTATGCCTGAAAAGAGCGAAGCTCCGGCAGCATCAAATACAGCTTAGTTCCTGATCAGCATCACTTTGCTGATGACGGCATCGCGAGCCTGGCTCACGCGGACAAAATAGATTCCGGTCGCGGCTTTGTTTCCTTGTCTGTCCCGTCCGTCCCAGACGAATTCGTGGTTTCCGGAAACCTTTCCGTCAAAGACTTCCCTCACCTGCTGTCCGCGGAGATTATAGACCGAGACGTTGATGGGAATGGAGCCATCCTTGATCTTCACGGCGATGGAAGTGCGATCGGAGAAGGGATTGGGATAGCTTGCCGTGATCCGTACCGGGCTGATATGAGTTTCATTTTGATCGTCATTCGGCGAAGCTTCGTTGAAGAGATTGGTAAAAACGTGATACGTCAAAGCTCTCGCGCTCGCGCCTTGCATATTGTAAAGTGGAAAGCTGAGGGTGATGATCTTTCCGTTGCCGCTATCTTTCAGCACCGCTATCGGGGAGCCATTCATCAAGCCCGCGGCTGAGCTGTTTGCATAGTCCGATCCGTATGAATAAACGTTTTGAGCGCCTTCGGCAGCATGTATTCCCTCCACCCGAAGGATGTGTCCGTTCAGGCTGGAAGTCGTTTTGAGGCTGTCAACCTGCAGCGGTGGAAAACCGGGGATCAGGGGATTGGCATATTTGAACCGCGCGGCGGTGCTATAATTGACCGATCCGATGCCAACGGCATAGTTTAAGTAGTTGTTCGCCGGAAAAGTAGCTGGGTAGCCTGAGTTCAGATCAAAGGCGAGCGTCGGTTGATAGAGCGAAAACATGATATTCCCGCCATAAGAAAGATAGCTCAGCAGCGCGTTGCGGACGGTGTATGGATAGTCCATGTCCGAAAGATCGTTGCCGTGCCAGAGGATGGAAGAATAGATGCCGATATCCCCGAGCCGCAGCAAAGACTCTGTGGATTCAGTGTCAAAGTGATGGACGTCAAATCCATTCATAAGCATAGCATAAAAATTATCGACTTGCTCGTCCGTGGGCTGGAAAGGATTGCTGCCGCCCAGGTTCTTCGTCTCGTCCACGATCAATATCCCCTGATTCAAAGAAACGGGACGGCTGCGGATCGGTACACTGAGCGGACTGCTGTTGCCTTGCATGTCCAAAGCGGCGACGCGGTAGTAATAGTAGGATAAAGAGCCGACGACGTCATTATCGGGATAAGCCACGCCGGTGAAAGGAACGGCGTTGAGGATCGATCCAGGCGTTTCGGAACTGTTTGAACGGTAGATGTTGTATCCCGCCAAATCCATTTCGGTATTGGGATTCCAGCTCAGGACAATGCTATCCGGCGATGGAACATCAGTTAAGCTGTGTGGCGTAAGCGGGATCGAATATGGCACTCCGGCGCCATAGATCAGATAGCTTTCGTTGCCGAAAACATCTTCGGAGCTGACTGCTACGTAATATAGCTGCCCTTGGGTCAAGCCGGAAATCGTGGCATTCCAGTTTGTGGTGGTCACCGGAGTTCCCCATTGCCCCATCGTCGTGCTGAAATAGACATTGTAATGGCTCAGGCTGGCATCGTTATAGCCCTGCCAGCTCATATAGAGGGCGTTTCCAGATCCGGCATCCAGCACGCTCAGATTCGATGGCGCACCCGGCATATCCGCAAACGTTGCTGCCACGGCGGCGGAGGCTTTGATCACTTCCGCGCAATAAACAGGATTGAGATTTGCGGTGATATCGTTTGAAGTATGATAATAGGGGCAAAACTGATATTCGAAGAAATAGATCACGTTGTAGCCGCGCTGCCAGAAAGGATGGCTGTCGCTGCTGCCACTGTTTAAACTGCCATAAACAGGATTGAGAGTGGTATATTGCTGAGTGAGCGTCGAAGCGTAGGCACTGTGATCGAGCGATCCATCATAGGGCATCAAACGCACCCGCCAAGTTTGGGGATTTTCGTTGCTATTGGCGATCATGTCGTGATTCATCATCAGGCGGATGTTCATGTCGGTTGCCTGGGCGTAGGCAGAATATGCCTTGGCGCCCCAAAGACCAAATTCTTCCGCGGCGAAGGTTACGAAGCGGATCGAGCATTTGGGTTGGTAGCCGCTGCTCAGGATCACTCTTGCCATTTCCAGTGCGGCAACCGTCCCGCTGGCATTGTCATCCGCGCCTGGAGCCAAAAGCATCGGGTCGCTGTTGTTGGAGATCGAATCGTGGTGCCCGCCCACGATGATATATTGATCCGGATAGACGGAACCGGGAATGGTCGCCACCACGTTATACTGCTGAGTGTTTTGCCAGGTGAACTGATGCAATTGGGCATCAGCCACACCCATGCGAATGAACTGCTGCTGAATCCATTGCGCCACCTGCA
The DNA here is from genome assembly GCA_030693415.1 of Candidatus Cloacimonadaceae bacterium. NCBI lineage: Bacteria > Pseudomonadati > Candidatus Cloacimonadota > Cloacimonadia (SeqCode) > Cloacimonadales (SeqCode) > Cloacimonadaceae (SeqCode) > Cloacimonadaceae bacterium (SeqCode). The sequence continues at coordinate 18,352 of JAUYAR010000016.1, forward strand.
AACGGTTTGAAGCAAAAGCATAGCGCGTCTGAAAATCCTGCAGGGATTGAATGAAAGAGAGCACGCTATCCGCGTTCACGTGTGAGATCATTTGGCTGATGCTCGTGCGCGTTTCATCCACGACGGAAAGGTTCAAAGCCTGCGCTTGAAAACGCATCGGCTCGGTATCCAGAATAGTGAATGGATTGTGGATCCGCGCCCTCAGTTCCACTTCATTCAGATCGCTTTGCAGCAGCAGCGATGTGCCAAGATCAAGAAGCACCCGTCCGTAAGTGGAAAGATCAAGCAGATCATCTATATCCAACCGGCTCACCAAAAAGAGGGTCAAACGCATTGGTGCCGCGGCTAAATATCTATATGCCAAGTCCTTGTGCATGGTCTCAAAACGTTCGTCCAGCCCCGCGACAATGTAGTTTTCGTTGTAATAATAGATCTCGGCACCGCTGAGAGACAGACCGTGAGCCGCATCATAGAGTTTGGCGTCTCCCATATTCTTCCTCGCGGAATCACTTCCGATGGCGACAATACGATTCACGCCCGCGCTCAATGGAAACAGCAATCCCGCCAGGATCAACATCAATACTAAGTTCTTCATCATAATTTCCTTTGTCATCGACAGCTTTTGGCTATCGACACATTCACCAAAACATGGAGCAAGTTTTATTCCCCAACTCAGTAATTCTAAAGAAAGCATTCCGCTAACATCATATCAAAGTCCCATATCATTATGATATATTTCCACCAATGAAGCTGGAGCTTGAAGCATGTATATTGCTATCGGATAGTCCTTTACGGTTCGTGCCCCAATTGGCTCATCCCTTGCATATATAGCATCCATTAGACAGAAACTAATGAACTGGAGGTTCAAAATGAAGTACTTAACCATGATCCCGATGATGTTTGCCCTGATCGTTACGGGGCTCAACGCACAGACTAATGGCACCGCTGATCCGCTGATCGTGACGGTCGAAAAAGAAGAGAGCGATGTCAATTCCATTAAAAACATCAGCGTGAGTATCAACATCCCCAAGGCAAACCTCGCTTCTGATTCCAGTGTCGCCCATTTCGGCATCTACGTGGAAGACCTGACTTTCCCCACCGCCCAACGCCTCGGCTATGACAAAACCTTTGGCATCCTGATCACCGCCGTCGCAAAAAATACCGCGGCTTGGGAAGTTCGCCTGCAGGAAGACGATGTCATCCTGGAAATCAACGGCAAACAGGTCACCAACTCTGCCGAATTTGACAAGATCAAGCGCACCTTGCGCAGCGGAGACCAAATCAATCTGAAATACTGGCGGGAAGGAATCGTCACGGAAACCACGATGCTGCTCGGCACCAGATACAAACCCGGCACTACCGATGCTGACACTCCCAAAACCCGGAAAAAGCTCTCTGCGGGTTATGGCGGCGGCACCTGGATACCCATGTGGTTCGATGTGGATATGACGGATATCAATGAACTTATGACAGATATCGGCTTTCGCCCTTTCAACGAAAAGGGTATGCTGATGCAGGGTTTCGGAGGAAAGGGTCATATTGGCAAAGGCTATTTCATGGGCGGACAAGTTGTCGCCTTTGAGGACAGCAAAACCATCCCGGACAATACCGATCCGGACTTCAAATTAAGGCTGAAATACACCCTTTCCCTCGTGGGTTTCACTATCGACAAGCGCATCCCGATCACTAAAAATGTAATCACTTCCATTGGAGTAGTGCTCGGAGGCGGCAGCCACGAGATCGACATCCAACGCAACAATGATGCGTATCAGTGGCCCACTTCTCCCACAGATATCTCGCAGGGCAACCACAATGCGAAGCTTCATCGCGGCTATCTGATGGTTCAACCCCGCGCAGAATTGCTCGTTCGCATGCTTCCCTGGTTCGGATTGCGTGCCGAGGGCGGATACACTTATGGCTACGCGCCCTATAAAGGATGGAGAATGATGGGTATGAAGGATGAAATGATCGAGATCCAGAATTCCCCCGATACCAAGCTCGAAGGTTTCAACATCACTATCGGTCCCTGGTTCGGTTTCTAATGAGCTAACCTGATCTCTATACATCAAATAAATACTCCCTCTCGGTGGCGGATTCACAGATCCGCCGCTTTTTTTTATCCTGATGGAACATCATTCACATGAATTGGGAATTGAGAATGGAGAATTGAGAATTGATAGTTGAGAATTGGAAAGATCAAATGATACGGCTTCCACATTGAAATGTCATGATCGTAATTTCACTGCCTCGAGTGATGAGCAACGCTGGCAGTCGAGGCGACTGCCTTTACGATTTCATGTCTCATCTATGTGAAAACTGTATGAGCAATATGTTCCGCTCGAGTGGAGCCACTCCTCCGAAAAATAGAGCCTCCTGGAGGCATACTCCTTTCCCACCTTTTCATTGGAAGTTAGAACTACGACTGAAGTAATAAGCTAATTTCCTTTTCGTACTTTCGGATTACCACAACAATAAGTTTCTGATTGCTATACTGTTATAGCAAGCAACATTTAGGGTAATCGCGGTGATCATATACAGTGCGAAAAGTCTCATAACCGTTTTTAGAGTTACTGCACTCATAAGCTTAAGCTCCTAACAAATCCTTTTCCACTTCATCATATATCTCGTCTATTTGTGCTTGTATCTCGATAGTTTTGCTGAGGGCTGTCACAATCCGGCAATAGTAAATGGGATCATCCATGATTCTGCCTTTGCGGTCTTTGAGGTATTTGTGTAGCACTTGATAGCCCCCGATATGATAATTCCACACTTCGGGACTGATGCCTTCAAAGTATTTATTTTGATTGATATAGATGCGTCCTTGAGCCTCATTATAAACTACCTGTTCCACTCTGTCATTATCGCCGTTGCCCTGATATTTCGCAATGGGTGTGTCCAGTTCGCTGCTCTGCATCAGGTGCAAATCTGCAATCGCCTTGCCATACTCCGCCAACTGCTTGAAAAGCTGTATGTCTTTGGTAAAAGGTATGCGGGGGAAGTCTATCCTAAGATACTCTGCATAACGGTCACGATAGATGTTGCTGTAAAGGATGCCGTAGATGTAATAAAAGATGGTTTCTGCTGATATGTGCAGCTTAGTGAAGTGTGCCAGCAGTTTCGGTTCGATGTTTACCTGAATATCTTGTGTGGCAAAGATATCCTCTGAGTGGGTGTCCGGATGTAGATACAATGGCAACAATACACCACCACCCCGATAATAGACATTGTTATCAATTATCTTCGAAGAGATAAAAGCCAAGTTCCATAAATAATCAGAACCCACTACTTGTCCCTGTCTACCCAGTATTAATCCCAAATTACCTTCCCTAAAATGCTGCATGACCTCATTTCTCGGTCTGCTGAGAAACCCCCTGATCTTGCCAGTATAGTAAGTATATCTGATATCGAAAGGTCTGTAGAGAATGGGGTTAATGTAATCAGGATTCAATCCTGAGTCTTTTAAGTCTTTCTGTGCCAAGTCTATTGTCCAATCGCTTGAGTCTTTATCCAAATCATAAGCTATCCGAGCAGACTCAGTATCGAGTTTTGTAAACTGATTGACAGTGTTCAGCATAATTTGTCTATCAAATTGAATTGTCAGATTATCCCTCGCTGTCTTGATCCCTGCGCTATTAAGAGGAAAGATATCGGTCACTTTCTCCCAGTTTAGATATTGAGTATTATCATCAGTTAAAGGTTTGAAGAGATAAAAAGGCAGTTTGGGATTGATTAACGTATATTCAAAGCTATCAATGCTATTTTCATTCAGAAAGTCGTATTTGGTAGACCTAAGCCCATACAAATCTCCATGATAGACTCGCTTTTCTACCGTGCCGTCTTTTATCATGATCAGGATGGCAACACCTGTTCTGATATCAAACACATTCTCGTCTTTACTGCCATCAGGAGCGGTCTCTTTCTTGGTGCTATTGCCATGCAAATCCAAGACATAGATCTGGTCAAAGGTATGCATCAGACTTTGTCTCATGCCCTTAAACGTAGCATTATCAATATAGCTGTGGTTAGTCACCATACCTACGATGCCTTTGCCGGCTTTGTGTATCTTCCATTGTGCAAATCGGATAAACTTCACATAGTCATCCTGAAGCATTTTAGGATTCGCTTCTCCCAAAGGCATTCCATCCACTTTGTAATAACTGTTGGCACCATCCAAATCCTGTTTGAGCAGTTGTTCTGTCCATTCATTGGTATTTTCACTATTAACGCTGTAGGGTGGATTACCCAGAATCACCAGCACTGGCTCATCCTGTTTGACTTTATTGGCAAGCAGGCATTCTTCTGTAATCTCGTGGGTAAATGGAGTCTCGATCTGGGCTGGCAAATCCTTTTCCAGTGTATTCGACAGGTAAAGTTTGAACCTCTCATCCTCTGCCATTTGGTAGCCGAGTTCATCCAGCAGATAGCTGATTTTCAGATGCCCCACGGTGTAGGGTGCCATCATCAGTTCCAAGGCATAGAAATGCGGGAGGATGTGCTGCTTGATCATTTGTTTGATACTGCCAGAGCCGTACTTGGTTGTATATTCCTGCACTGCCAGTTTGATAGCTTCTGCCGGAAAGGTAAGCGTACCGGCAGCCGGGTCAAGTAAAGTGACTGCACTGTCTGCCAATCCGTCTTTGAGTTGGAAATGAGATTTGAGGATACTGTGGATGGATTTGACGATGTAGCGCACCACTGGTTCAGGAGTATAATATACGCCCCGCTTTTCCCTGAGGGTAGGGTCGTATTCAGAGAGGAATGTCTCATAGAAGTGAATGATGGGGTCACTGCCCTTGCCTTCTTTATAATAGGCATGCAGAATCTTTTTGATGTCCGTTACAAAGAGGATTTCGGCAATGTCATCTATCAGGACTTCCAGCGCTTTGGGCGGTTCGTCATAAGAGATGAACTTAAAGATGCTTTTCAGCACACCGAGTGTGTTTGGGATGTATTTATAGATCAGTTCGCGGTTGAACTCGCCTTCGGACTTGGTGCGGGCTGCAAAGATGCCGTAGGTGAGTGTTTGGGCATATAAATCAGCAAACTGCTCATGGGTCAGTTTATTGATCAGCAGTCGCTTGAAAGAATCATAGAAGCCCAACAGCACCTTTTTGCCCTGTCTCTCTTCCTCTGCTAGTTCAATGGCGATTATCTCATCCCGCAGGAAGCGGGTGCGCTTGGCAAGTTCTTTGGCAAGAGACTTGGGGTTATCTATGGCGGGCAGTGAAAAGGCAAAGTAACGTTCTAAAAGGTAGCTAAACTGCTCTGCTTGCTCCAGCGGAGGAGTCTTGTGCAGAGCTATGGCATTGGATGCCCTGCCTATCATAGCAGAACATATCCATAGACCACGCTGATATAGCCTGAACTCATAGAAATTGGTCAGAATAAGATTGGGAAAGACTTTCAGATAACGTTTCAACTGTTCTGACGTTTCGATCTGATCAAGATGGAATACACTTGGAGCTTTGGCTTCAATATACCCGGTTATATGGTTTTTACCATCCCACACCCGGAAGTCGGGATTACCGGCTTCGGTTGCTTTGGGCAGAATAGTGATGTCCGGCTTTTTCTTATCCGTTATCTCAGCATATTGCAGGAGAAGAGTCTTGATGTGCTCATAAAAGCTCTCTTCCCGGGCATCACCCTGGTTCAGAGTGACTTGCAGATTGGCAAGGTACTGCTTGAATATTGCTTCAGCCATAGTATCTATTCCTTTTAGAGATAGTCACATGCATAATATTGGTTATCTTGATTTCTCTGTTTATAACATATATTTATCTACCCATCTCAGGTCAAGATAAATGATTGTTCGATGTGCAGTTTTAGTGGGTAAGGTCACTCGGTATCTGTTAGATAACCCTCCACTGTTGACAAGTTCAAATTTATAAGAAATTATCTTTTTTAACATTATCATTTTGTTGGTCAAGGACTTTCAATTTTTAAATAAAACCACAATGTAGAGAATTGAGAGTTGAGAATTACGATAAATTGAGAATTGGAAAGATCGCTGTCGGAAAGATCACCTTGCGCATTTTTGCCCAAATTTACCCCAAATTTTTGTGTGGATTTTTTCGCTTCCGCAACATCGGCATGCTGCGCTACTACTTGACAGCGTTAATCAAGCCTTAATCAAGCGTTAATCAAGCGTTAGTTTTATTACGCTTGATTAACGCTTGATTAACGCTGTGAAAAGAGCAAGGACGGCAAATTCCACTTTGATCTTTTCGATGATCTTGCTACAACGTATCAAGCATAATTTCAAATAGTGTCACCGTTTTTTCAAATCGGGGCTTCCTGAGGGAGTGAGTATCACCGTTTTTTCAAATGGAGTATCACGCTTTTTTCAAATGGTTTGTTTCATCGTTTTTTCAAACGGTTTCGGTAATCAATACCAGACAGATAAGTTAGATGCTGCTTTGTGCAAATCTGATTAAATGACCGATTTTGGGGCAGAGTTTCACCGTTTTTTCAAATGGATTTCTCTAACCTATTGAGCATGATCGCCATAGCTGTTTTGATCCTCCTATCTGGTATCTTAGAGTATTATGCGATATCTTATTATATTGTGCAGAAAGGACTTGACCACGGTTGCCACTGGTTCTATGTAGAACCCATAAATCAACAGTCGGGTAACCGAGAAGGAGATCAAGATGACCAAGCAAAACAAGCATCGCAAAGAGCAGGCAACGCTGGAGCAGATGGTAAAATCAGGCAGCCAGATCGTATTGATGAGAGATGATGGTTCGGAGCAGCCAGTTGAAGCCCTGGCAAAGAAGAATGGGGTATTGAAGTTAGGATCAACCATGAGAGTGATTGAGATGGATAAGACTGGGTTGGATAATGCTGAAAGCGTTCCGGTTGAAGATGATCCATACGTGGGTGAGTTTCACTACAAGAGCTGGTGGAATCAGTTCCGGGGACCCTGGCTACAGTCGGAGAAGATGTCTGTGGAAGAGATCAAGATCAAAGCCGACGATGCCTGGGAATGCGGAGACTACAAGGAGATGATCAACCTGATGGCTGAGCTTATCTGCAGGCTCGAAAAGAAGTAAGCGAGAGCTAATCTTTCACACTTAACCCGGCGATGCCGGGTTTCTCTCTTGGGCATCATTTAGCGAGGGCAAGGAGCTTATAGAAAGGATCAGTGGCAGTATAGACCTGGCTGATCCCGATCATGATTGTGACCAGGTTCCCTTCAATCTTGGCATCGGCTATGTACAGGAAGGCATCGCACTGGTTGGTTAGGATGATATGCGGAAGTTCCTGATACTCTTTATCCAGCACATGGGTGATCACCTTATCATCGCTCAGCTTTGCCGGGCTAGCTTGGCTGTTATCTCCCAATCCTTTATCCTGATCCTGGGTTTCGTATTGTAGTTTTGAGAGTGAGAGTAGACCATTCTGAAGGTGTTCTGTGCCAATAGCCTCATTGGCGATCTTACTTCCCGTTACCACTCCATCCGATATATGGTTTCCGTAGATACAATCATTCTGCAGCCCCCTGGCATCGAGCTTACCGATGGTGCAGGTCTTGCCACCGAAGGCTCCATTGGGATTGCCACGGTTGTCCCAGATCTCATAGAAACCGCAATCGGCTTCAGTTTCGATCAGGCACTCATAGTAGCCTGAGTTCTCCGTTTCAATGAGCGGCTTCCCACTCTGCCAGTCGGCTCCGGGTCTGAGTAAGCGGACATCCACTCCCGACTGAGGCTTCCTTGCCCCCTCTTCCATTATATAGTAGCTGATTCCGTATTTGAACATTTATGCTCCTCTGTATTTATGGCTTTATGGCTAACTGGATGTGATATTATCGCCATCGTCTTCTATGATGATTATTCCAAAGTCGATATAACCGGGTGATCCAATGTATCTGGATTCAAGTGAGAACTTGACCTTCTCGGTGTACTCATGCAGATCATCCGGGCACTTGGGGAACTGGGATACAGTGACCGGGAACTGGCTTCTCACTTCATTGTAGGCTGTGTATTCCAGATAAAGACGACCTGAAGCGGTAATGAAGTTCATCAAGGTGTAGTACTCATCAGGATTGAGGGTTGCCTGCAGATCGAAGCTATCCTCCCGGTACTCGTCTCTCTGATGCAGGATGGTAGGATCAAAGGCATTCTTCTTCTCAATGCGGTATTTACGCCGGGGTGAGTATTCCAACTGACCAGTAGTACAATTGAAGTAAAATACTCCATTAGAGGTCTGCCGGATAAGTCTCCAGCCCCTTATAATAGCCATGCTTTCACCTTGTACTCATCATTTATGTAATCTCGCTCCAGTTCGGTAATGGCATAGACCTTGGTCTTGATGCGTATCTTTGACTGGAGTGTGAGGTTGTATTTGGATAACTGGTCGATAGTGGTTTCTACGCTCCACTTGGAGTCATAGAAGTCGATCAGGTAGTCTTTGATCAATCCTTGTAGTTGAGTGGTATCACCTGCCAGGACATCAATGGTCTTGATATCTGGCTTCTCCTGATTACCCCGTTTGACCACGAAAGACACGACATCTTCATCTGCGATGTCAATTACATTCGTGGCATAGGCATCCTTGTTCTTGAGGATGATCTGTCCAGATGCATTGGTAAAGATTGTGGCATTATAGAGCATTAACATTGCTTGCAGGGCTTTGAGGTTATCCGTCTGCTCTTCCTGAGCAGTCTCGTAAGCATCTCCGGGTTGCAGTTTGGATGGCATCAGATTACCATGAAAGTGAGCTTCATTCCAGTGGTTCACATACTGACTGCTACCATAGCTTTTACCATCGATTAAGCCGGTACTGCTGAGTCCGGTGAAGAGAGTATTACTGGTGATCCCGTTATCGGTAAAGAAGCCGAGAAACTCGTTATAGGCATTATCCAGTGACTGCAGGTCTTCCACCCAGTCGGTCTTCTCATCATACTCGGATACTACCGGGCAGATGGCATTATAGAAGCGGAATACCCTTCCTCTGAAGCGTCCCTGATATCGGGTGGCAGCAGGATTGGGATAGGTAGCCTGGATGACCTTCTTATAGGCAAAGACGAAGGTGATCTTATTTCCGGTTACATCAACTAAGTAACCCCAATAGGGTCCCGGCCATCCACTATTATGATAGCTGTAAGTCCAGCCTCCGGGAGGATTAGGAAAGGCAATCAGATCATCAAAGTCGATATGGGCTATGGTAAAGGAGTTGCCCATAGTGATGTTCAGAGTGGGAGTGGTGAACTGGTTAGTGTAAGGAATGGAGATCGGGATCGCCTGTTCAATGTCCTGCAGGAAGTAACCGAGAATCCAGATGGGTAGATATCCTGCGGTCAGACTGTAATAGTGAGTGAGATCGGAATAGACGGATAGGAGCTTGATCTTATCATAGCAGGTGAACTTCAGGATGCCTGAGCTTACATCAAAGGACAGTTGAGAAGTATCGATGATGCCCGTAAAGAACAGCACATTATCCCGATAGACCTTCACTTCAAAATGGGAGATGTAACGCTCGTACTCATTGGTTCCGGAGAGGATGTTCTCCTGTATCCAGACAGTGGGGAAACACTCGAAGGTGAGTCGTTTGGGTTCCCTGCTATAGTTGGAGACCGCTTGCAGCTTATCGGCTGAGACGTTCAGAGTGATGATAGCTCTATTGGTGGCAGTATCGACCAGGCTGTGCTTGAGCTGATTGTAGTCTGAGGCATCTGTCTTGCCTTGTATGAAGTCAATCTTGAAGAGGTTTGGCATCTATACCTCACTCCTGATCAGCTTACCAGTATCGGCTATCTCAGATACTCTAACCGGGTCATTAGACAGCGGATCGACCTTGATCTCGATGTTGGGTTTGTTATCCGAGATGCTCTGCCGGAGAGTGCTGAACTCTTCCCGCACCACAGAGACGATGGTGTCCATGATGCTATCCATACTGCCTCTGCCTGAAACAGAGCCACCTGTGCCATAATATGAGCCCAAGTTGGCAGGCATGGGTACCGAGGGGATCGGCAGTCCGGCAAAGGCAAGCTTCACCTTATCAATGGGTGCGAAGTTGAGGAAGTCAAACAGGTTCCTGCCCAGTGCTTTGACTCTGTCTTTGGCAGTGATATACTCGTCACCTTCGGCTTCAATTAGGATGCCACCTTCACTATGGGTCTTGCCGACTAAGAGACCGCCTGTAGCTGCCTTGGGTGGTTCGGTGGATTGGATCACAGCTATATTGGCAAGCCCGGCACCTATTGCTGCGGCTGCGGCGGTGACTGCCAGTCCGGGTCCAACTACGGGAATACCCACCATAGACTTATAGGCAGCAGTGGCAGATGCATAGGTGTCAATCATCGCCTGTCCGATTGCCAGAGTCTTCCAGAGGGCAAAGCCTTTCTTGCCGAAGATCTCACTGGCTTTAGCAATGTCTCGCATGATCTGCTGAGCCCCTTGCAGGTTGCGCATCTCATAGTCATTTCTGATCCGGGACTTGGCAGCTTCACTCTGAGCCGTAATCTGCTGCTCTGTAAAGCCAGCAGCCAGGAGCTTCTCTCTGCGCTTGGCATAATACTGGTCTATGGCTCTCAGTTCCGCATCCCAGGTTCTGTCCAAGAGTTCCAGGCTACGCTGAGTGAGAAGTCAAACCGGGTATCCTGCAAGTCCTGCTGTTGCCGTCTCTCCTCTTCCAGTGCTTTGCGTCTGACTTCAGTTTCGGCTTCGATCTGAGCAGTTCTGGCTTCCGCAGCATCAGTCTCCACCTTGACAGACTCATCTGCATAGTGATCTCTAATGGACTGCAATAGCTCCTCCGAAGCACCCAAGCTCTGTGCTCTGGCAAGCTCTGCATCTCGCTGGATTTCGAGTTCCTTCTGTTTCCGAAGGACTGCATCATCTATAGCCAGAACATCATACTTCTGCTGCATCTGCCTGAGCTGCTCCAGTTGCCTTTGCCGCTCATCGTATTCAGAAGTATCAGGAGTATTACTACTACCGGAGCCTGTATTAGAGTTGGGAGTAAAGGTCAGGTCCGGAGCATCGAGCATTGCTTGTCTATAGGCGGTACCTATCTGCTGCAGATCGTTCTTAGCGGCTTGCAGTTGTCCGGTCAAGGCTCCGAACTGGTTTAAGCGTCTTTCCAGCTTAAGCCACTCACCATCATTACCAAAGTAGGAGGCTGGATTAAAGCCCATAGCATTGCGGTCACTGGTTAGGAAGTCCCAGTCCACTGAGTTCATCAACTGCTGTCTGCGGGCTCGTACCTGGTCAACCTCAGCTCTTTGGGAGTCGATCTCGATCTGCAGTTCTGCTACCTTCCTAATCTGAGCATTGTACTTCTCACCATAGACTTCAGCTATCTGTTTCTGCACCAAGGCATCGGAAGCGTTACGCAAGGCAGTTGCCAGGTTATTGTAAGAGGAAGTCTCGAGGTCGATATTGCCAAGGTACTCAGAGTAGTTCTCATTAAGTGATCTGATGATGTTCTTCATCTCTGTCTTATCCGCAGTGGCAAGGGTTGTTACAGAGCGTAACTCAAGCAAACGTGATGCCAATAGACTGAACTTTTCAGCTTCTACTGAGACTTGTTTCTGAGCATCTTTGATCTCGTCGTTCATGGAACGCTGTGCTACAGTAACCGTATCAGTCTTGACCGAGGCTGCTGCCAGTCCCAATCCAAGTGCAGACAGAGCACCCACCGCAATACCGATGATCCCTGCTACCGGGTTGATGGCTACCTGCAGAGCATGATAGGCAGCAGTTAAAGCAGTGATGGTAGTGGTAATAGTACCGATCAAAGGAATCGCTACTACTATCCCTGCAACGAAGCCCTGCATGACCGGAGATAAGCTTTGATAGGCATCCATCAGCCACCGCAGTCCCTGAAGTAAGGGATTGATCAGGACAGTCAGCATATCGCCCACGGTCTCCTGGATATCTCCCCAGGCATTGGCATTCTGCAATCGCAGATCAGCCAGAGCGATAGCAGTACCACCATAGTCCTCACCGAGCTTCTCAACCAGATAGGATACGCCTTCAGTCTTGAGCCGGGTATCATCAAGCTCTATGCCATAGCGACCGAGCATCTCCGTATGACCATTCAGAGCCCGACCCATGAGATCAAAGGCAGACTCCACACTCATCCCGGTCGCCTTATTGGCTTCAGTAAAGTCCACCAGCAATGGCACAAGCTGTTGTATCTCATCCTTGTTCAGTTTGAAAGTCTGGGAGAGCTTGGACATCAAAGCCAGCAACTGATCATCCTCGAAGTTGGTCAAAGACTGCATGGCAGAGGCGAACTCTCCCATCTCAGCAGCAGCTTCTCCGAAGGATATCTTAGCCAGAGTCATAGCCTGCCGCTGACCCAGTGATGCATCAAGAAGTCCATTCATAGAACGCACCAGACCACCGACTACCTGGATTACTCCATCGACAGCGATCTTCACATCACGAATAGTAGCCAGAGCTTGTTCTGCCGATATCTTAACCGCAGCAGGCTTCTCCACAACAGACTGGGCAGACTGAGCCTCCTGCTTGACTTCTGCAAGCTTCACATTGGCATCGTCAGTGACGAGGATGAGTTTAAATGTTAGGTCTGGCATATTGTTATTGACAAGATGATACAACTAAGTAAATTAGATGATTATCAGTTAAGGATGTGTTACTTATGAAAAAGAAAGCCCCAGTACTACAAAGAGCTCCTAAAGAAATGCTTGATGCTATGAAAGAGGATATCGATCTTTCGTATAGACGAAAAAACGGATATGTCATGATGCTTGATGTTCTCGGTTTTCGAGAGTTTGTAACAAAAAGGCATGATATCGATTTCTTTGATATCTGGAAATCTATCAAGGTCAGCATTAACAAGAAGAAAGATGAAATCCAAAATAGGTTTGATGGCCGTGTCAATATAGACTTTCTATGTTTGTCAGACACACTCATAGAGACTGTTCAAAAACCATCACCATTCTACGCTGCTTTACCAGAGCACTTGGAGAATAAGTGGTCTAAGTGCTTCCATTTCACATTTTCTTGACAGATTTGGGAGATGTTCAGATTGGCAATCAGCGATTGCTCATGCATG
>JAUYAR010000017.1 GCA_030693415.1 Candidatus Cloacimonadaceae bacterium
ACGGCCTACGGGTCAATGGATGAAGTACAGAATGCCCTGATTGATAGCTTTGAATACCTGGACAACAACAAAGATATGGTTTCAAGACTGACCTATTTTAAGTGGATGAATTTGGATATATGAAAGCGAATTGGTATTAGAGTATTTACCAGTTGGCTTGAAGTAATGGAGTCTGAACTTCTTTTTTTCGATATTTACTAATCTGCTGGTAAAGGGGGATTGATTTATTTTGAACAATTCGCAAATAAATGATTCTATCGATTTGTTCTTCTTTTCACATTTTTGGAACTCAACAAACGCCCAAACGTAATCTATCATTACTGGCGAATGGGTTGACATCACAACTCTATAGCCACGGCTTAAGAGGTCTAAAACCGTAAGAAAGGCATCTCCGATAGCTTTGGGGTGCAGCCCCATTTCAAGCTCTTCAATTATTACTGTATGCACTCCGCCAGTAGTTTGCATTCTCCCGGCCGGCAACAGATAATACAAGCCATACAGATAAGGTATAAACTCTCTCTGACCTGCAGAAGCAGCATTAAGGGGGATGGATTCACTACCTCCATGGGGTGAAAGTTCGATTCTATAGCTACCAATATCTTGCTTAATAGACAAAGTGGAGTTTGCGAATATCGATGTCTCCAGATTATTTTTCAAAGCCTTGCTGAGTTTCCCTTCCATAGGAAAGAGATGTATCTTTTTTTGCCTATAAGGTAATAGCTTGGCGTTAAGCACATCACCAAACTCACGGACAGCATACGGCATGCTCTCTATATAATTCTTAAAAGCCCGTGGCCAACCATTTTCAAGAGTAATATACCGTTGTGCAGGGATGTAGAAACAGCTTAAATCTTGCCTCCCGTAAGCTTTGTTAATAAATTTGTTTATATCTTGCTTCTTTTCATTTACCGTTATGATAGACTGGTCGTTAATAAGAAAATCCATACCCTCGCCGAAGTAAATCTGTAAAAACCTGTTTAAATCCTTATCCCAGTATTTGTCATTATCCCTCAAGGTATAAACGATATTATTGATATCCTCAAATAGTTTAAGAAATTGCAAAAATACGGTTTTCCCTGTAGCTTGAGGACCAACCAAAACAGTCAGATCACCAAAGTTTATACTTGCTTTTTTAATCGAACCTATGTTCTCCAATGTCAGCGATTTCACAACATGGTTCATTTTTTTCTTTGTCATTTTTCCTCACAAATACTGAACAGAATATCTGAGCAAAAGCTCACAAAGTCTAACAAATTGTTTCAGGAATATCTGTCAATTAGTTTTTCCCTTGCCTCAGCTTCGAAAGACGGAGATGGGAAAAGAACTTGACAAAAAAAGGAAACTGATTATCATGTAAAATGTGAACCATCCTGAGTGACTACCCGCTGTGAAGGATGGGGACTGCCGGGGAGGTAGTAAATCCCGTCCGGCATCCTAATCAAGGAGAGCTTTACGGCTCTCCTTTAGTTATTATCAAGCAAAAAAACCGCTTCTCTTGTTGTCAATATTTCTATCCGCGCTTGTATCCCTTGCGTACATAACATCCCTTCTGTCCATCACCATTCCTCACTCATTTTAGCAAGAGCATCCTCTTGGTAATTGTGTTATTTTCAGTTACCAAACGGTAGAAATATACTCCGCTAACTACGCTGTGCCCGGATTGGTCGATACCGTTCCAGACCACGCTATGGCTACCGGAGGTCTTTAACTCATTGACAAGGGTCTGAACCTTTTGACCCTTCATATTGTATATCTCCAAGCGGACATTCCCTTTTGCCGGGATTTGATAATCAATCGTGGTGGAAGGATTGAAGGGATTGGGATAGTTTCCCTTTAGCAGAGTTGGTTGAGAGATATAATGATCGTCATTTGCGCTCACGTCGCTGGTGCGAAAGCGGAAGGGGATCGAATAGGTGCCGAGATTGGGGGAAGATAACACAAAACGGAAGTTTCCGATCCCGCTGGAGCCGATCCAGAGGTTGAGATGAAAAGCCACTTTGCCCCCGGAGAGGAGATTCAAGGGCATGGGGAGATTTCCCGGATAGCAGTTTCCGTCCTCGCCGCAATAATTGAAATACCAGTCTTCAGGAGCAGAATCGATCACGATTTGCATTATATAATTGTCCGATTGTCCCAGATTGAAGAACCACAAAGCGGGCGATTCAAACAGTCCCGCATTGCCGACGATGTTTGCGTCCCAATCAAATGCGGCTCGGAAGTTATATTGCGGAAGTGGCAATGTGTGAGCGGTTTGCAGGATCGCGGCGTCTTCGATTTGGACAAAGGCGAGCGCCCAAAGATTGTTTGCGTTCCAGGCGGGATTTATAGTGAAATATTGGTCAAAAGTAACTGTATTTCCGGCTCCGAAGAGGTTTAGCGGCAGGCTGACGACTTGTCTGGTCACGTTTGTGATTCCCTCCGAGACGTTATCTTCCACCAGATAGAGATGGAGCTGTTGATTGACGATGGAGAGCGTGGTAGAAAGCATTTCCACGTTTCCGGTGATCCGTCCGTTGACGGCACTGAAATCCGTGATATTCATTTTCAGCGGCGAGGCACTATAGAGATAGGGTTTCAAAGCCGCGGTATAGACGCTGCCGTCCGCGATGCCGTCTCCGCTACCATCGACGCGGGTTTTACCATTGAAGATGACTGCCGGGATGCCGAGGACATCATAATAACTGAATCTGGCATCGACGCTGGGGCTGCTGAGGTTGCCGGATTCCGTGTAAAGCCTCGCGGAGACAAATTCTCCGTTGTGGGTGTTGCCGTGCACGACACTCAAGCCTTCGATGGCGAGCAAACAACCTCCGCACCAGGTGGCGCCAAAATCTTCGGCGATCGAGGTGAGAGGATAGAAGTGCGGTTCCGCTCCTGCGCTGAAAATCAGCATCAGAGCAAAGATAGTGGCTATATATTTCATGGTTATATCTCCTGGATAATGTCTATATTTCAAAATCTGGTGTTCAGTTCCAGGCGCAAGCCCGAAAAGGGAGCCACATAGCGGCATACGCCATTGCGGCAGACCTTTCCGCCGGCTTCCTTACCGGCAAAGAGAACGATTTCGGTGTGGTCGTAGAGGCGGTATTTTGCTTCCATATTTAGCCAATAACGACTTTCCATAATGGATGAGAAGTCTTGCCAACGGCTTTGCGAGCCGAGGGAAAGCGAGGTCTTGCCGAGGGCGAGATCGGCTTGCAGCTTGGGCTCATAATGGTTGTTGGCGATAATGTTCTGTTGTTTTTCGACTATCTTGAATTCGCTGTGCAGGATGATGCTTTTGCCCATGACGGGGAAACCAATCGCGAGCGCGGGATTGAGTTCTTTCTGCCAGTGATCCGTGTTTTCATCCAGCTTCTCGATGTGGGAGAAAGAGAGCGTGGCATGCCGGTTTCCCTGTGTCCAATCCAGAGCGGCATGGGCATCGTTCATTTTCTTGGTCTCGTCTTTGTTCCAGGCTTCTGCATAGTCCAGATTCAGGCTGATGTTTTCGGCGGGGGAAAAGGTCGTCCAGCCTTGAAATCCTGTTTCGTCGATGGCGGAACCCTGGTTGTCCGAGAGGGTTTCGTTGTGATGGTTCGCGAGGGGAATGTCCTGCAGGCGGAACTGAAATTGGTCATAATTCTTATACGCGCCGCCGAACTGGATTCTATCAAGTGTGATGCTGGCGTCAGCATAGAGGGCGCTGCCGCTGATCGCTGAAAGCCCAAAACCGCGTTTGTAGAGTTCGCGGGTGGCATATTCGCCATAGATTTCGACGATGCCGATGTTGTATCTCATCCTGCCGCTGAAGACTTCGCTTTGGTTGTAAGTGTTGAATGGGGTGAAACTGCGCATGCCGACAGCGCTGCCGCCAATGGAAAGCGCGTCATGCAAGGGATATTCGGCATCGATTCCATAAGCAAGATCATATTTCCCGGCTGCGGTGGGGCTTTCGATTGCTCCGTAGAGGGCTTTGAGCCGGAGGACTTCATCATAGCGCACTTTGAAGCCTGTGAGACGCTGATCCGTATCAAACTCGATATCCTGGAAGCTGCGCAGCGCGATGCCGCTGCCAAAGGTCTCTTCGATCGTTCCGGCATGGATCAGGATGGCGTCTTTGTTGTAATTGACATACAGTTCTTTCCAGCCGAATTGGAGACGCGTGGGATCGATATCTTCCAAAAGCTCGCTCTGGCTGGTTGAATACTTTGGCAGTTCGGCGATGAACTTCATACCGAAGCTGAAATCCCGGTAGCCCAGATTGAAGGCAAAGGAATCGCGGAAATAGACGCTTAGGGAGTCCTCCACGCTGCGATAGACAAACTTAGCCTCGTTCAATCCGCTCAGGCTGGGGACGTTTTGGGCAAAGAGCATTCCGCCGAGAAGGAAGATCATGCACAGCGGTAATATCTGTTTTCGCATCGTCATTCCGCCTCGGTGTCGAGATTCAGCAACACGCGGATATGATTGTCGTAATGCTCGATGATGCCGGGTTCGAAGCCCAGATGGGAATAGACGATTGTGCCCTCTTTATCGAGGATGAAGGTGTGGGGAGGATTGGTGACATTGAGTTTTTTCGCCAGGGTTTTTTCGGAATCGAAGAGGGTGACAAACTTGAAGTTCTTGCTTTTGAGATAGTTCTTGGCTTTGTTGACGCCCTTGGGTGCGTCGATGGAAACGAGCACCACGGTCAGTGAGTCATATTTGAGGGCAAGCTCGTTCAGATAGGGCATGGAGTTTTTGCAGGGTGTGCAATAATCCGCCCAGAAATCCATCAGGATGGGACCCTTGCCCAAGAGATCGGCAAGGGTCACGTTTTTGTTATTGATGTCCGGCAGCCGGAAATCGGGCATCGCTTCGGCAAAGGCAAAGCCCGCGATGAGGCATAGTGTGATCAATATCAAAGAAACTTTCATGTTGGCTCCTATTTCTTCACTTGAAGGGGAAATTCCACGCCGCTGTAGATCACGGCGTCGTTTGCAAAGGGCGAGGGCTTGCGCTGGACATAGATCACCAGCGAGGCGTCATCCGGAATCGGTTTGCTGGAAACCAGGGTGAAATCTATCGGCAGTTCGATGTTATAGGTGCTAATATCGATGCTGCCCTTGGCGAGCACGAGGTTTTTCAGAGGGATGCCTAACACATTGTTGTAGGTGGAAACGCGGTCGATGAGCACATAAGTGAGATAGGTCTGGGCAAAGCCGAAGTCGTTGGATAAAGGAATCACTCGCACCGAGCCGTTGATCGTCTGCCCGATGATGCTGTATCCGATATCCTGATAGGACATGGGGCTGTCAATTTCGATCAGAGAAGCGATCAGGGGTTGATAGAGATCGAGGACGTCGGGATTGCTGCCGACGAGTTTGCTCTGCCCCTGAAACACTACTGCCGGCACGCTGGAATAACCGTAGTAAGCGAAAGTGTTGTCTCCCGGGACGGTGGCGGGTCCGCTGATGTGGTATTCCAGATAGGAAAGCTGGTTTGGATACTGAGCCTGAAGATCGTGGAGCAGTGCGTCCACCACGGGGCAGTTTGGACACCCGAGAAAGCTGAAATACTCAAGGATGACGCGTTGTTTCACGGTGGGGCAATCGCAATCGATCTGATTGCCTCTGAGCAGCCAGTTTCCATTTCGTTTGACCAAGCGCTCGCCAACGAAGGTGCTGTCGATCAGCACTGATTTGTCTGCCGCTGAGCTGATCTTCAGTCTCCAATTCACGATGGCGGTGCTATCCGTCTGGGTCTGTGCGCTTTGCATGGTCACTTCGATGCTCGCGTTCGGGTTCAAAGACAGGATGTTTTGATAGAAATCTTCCCGCTCTCCTTTGTTGATGCCAAAATGCAGGTAATCATCGGCATAAAATTGCATCACGGGAGTGAGATTGGTGGGCGTGGCGTTGTCAAAACCAGTTTGCAGAGGGCTGAAAAACGCCGCTTCAAAATCCACCCCGACCGGTGGCAGAAAGTCGTGGCTGAACCTATCGCACCCAAAAGCCATTAATGCGAGTATGGCGAGGGCAAGGATGGAGTATCTCAATTTGCCTCCTTGAGAGGTATCTGTTCAAGGGCTTTGCGGATGTCGGACTTGCTGAAAAGCTCGCTCATCTTGATCGGCGACTTACCGGGAATATATAAAACGTTGAAGGGCACGCCGATGCTGCCGCCTTTTTGTATCCAATCCAGCAGCACGGGATCCTTGCGGGTGAAATCTCCCTTCAATAATACCACGCCTTTTTCCGCAAACTCCCGCATGATGTCATCCTGATGCAAGACCTTGCGTTCGTTCACCTTGCAGTTTGCGCACCAGTCCGCACCGATGTCTAAAAAGACGGGTTTCCCCTCCGCCTGCAGCTTGTCAAAAAGCTGCGGACTGAACACATACCAGCCATCATGATCGGCAGGCTGCAAATCTCCGGTGGTTTGGATCACCTTGGTTTCTTCCATGAAGGGAAGATAGGTATATGCAGAAAGGGCAATCACGCCAACGGCGAGGAGCGTGAATATGAACTGAACCGCCTTGGAATGTTCCATGCGCACAAATCTGCCATAGAGCCAGGCGGCAAAACCGAGAAAGATCACATAGTGGCTCACGGAGAGCAGGTAAGCGCCGCTTCTCGTTAGCCCCCAGAGGGTTGAAAAGTATTTGAAGACGAGCAGCATAAGCACAAAGCCCATCAATTCCTTGAAGATGTTCATCCATTCGCCGGGCTTGGGGATCCATTTCAGCGCCCTTGGATACATACTGATGATCACAAAAGGCAGGGCGAAACCGAGACCAATCAGCAGAAAAAATACCACCAACAGAGGCGAGGAAAGCCTGACCGCCACTTCCAGAGCAGGACCCATAAAGGGGCCCATACAGGAAAAGCCCATCAAAAAGGCAAACACTCCCCAGAAGAAAGAGCCGGTATAACCTTTACGCGAAGTGGCTTTGCTGGCGGTGTTCTGTCCTGGTGCGTTCATCACGAAGACGCCCAAAAGCGAGAGTCCGAAGACGAAGATGATGCTGAGCATGATCAGATTGTAAGTGAGGCTTTGATTGAGAAATCCGTAGGTGAGGTTGACTCCCGAAAGCCGCGCGATGACGAAAGCAGCCGCGATCGAGCCAAAGGAAAGCAGCACTCCGAGCGTGTAGATCATCGTGTGCAGAAAGAGTTTGGTGATATCTTTCTGCGCCTGGTTGATCATGCTCATCGCGCGGATGGGAAGGATCGGCAGCACGCAGGGAGTGGCGTTGAGCACGATGCCGCCAAGGATCGCCATCAGCATATAGAAGATGATGCTTTTTGTAGTGGTGCCGGCAGGGGGGACTTCCGTTTCCGGCAGCGTTTCCGCGGTTGTCAATTCGATGCTTTCGGTGGTGTCCGGCTCCGATGGAGTTTTCTCTTCGGATCCGGTTTCGGTGCTTGGCGCAAGCGGCACTTCTTCCGCAGCCAGAATCTCCAGACTGACCTTGTCAAGCGCTTCTACCGGCGGATCGCAAAACCCGCTAATGGCATGGCAGAGACCATAGCTCATTTCGGCTTTGATTTCCGTCTTTCCAGCTTTGGCTATGGCTTTGACGGTGAATGGAAGCGTGAGCGTCAGGCTTTTGTAATATTCCCAGAATCCATCTTCGGAGATTTTGTCCGGTTTGGGATATTGATGTTTGCCGAAACTGAGCGAGGAGTTTTCTCCGATCAGGTAGAAATAGGAGCTCTCCAGGTCCTTGGGATCGTGGGATTGCTTTTTGCCTTCGGGAATGCTCAAAGTTGCGCGCAGAATGCCCTTTTCGCCAGGTTTGAGCGATGCTTTATCCAGGGAGAACTTTACGCTTTGTGTGCCCGGCAGCATACCTGCCAGAGCGAGCGCGATCATTATCATCAGCATCTTTGCGTGGCTACGCATCAATACCTCCACTTATTTGTCTATCAATATCAATAAAGTATAAGCAGAAAACATTCCACAGCAATGGCTCATTTCAAACTAAAACCGCCGGCGCAGACGTTGCAAGTCCCGGTATTGGGAAATAACCAAGCCCGTCAGAGTGAGTGCCAAACCTATGCTGGATTGCGTGTTGAGCCGGTCTCCGAGGATCAGAAAAGCCAGAATCACGGTGAACACCGGGATCAGATTGGTGAAGATGTTTGCTCTGATCACGCCAAGCTCGCGGATCACACCCGTATATAACAGAAAAGCGCCTACGGAAGCGAAGATGGACATCCCCGCGATCGTGGTGAGCCCCCTTGTGGAATGCTGAAGATTGATGAAATGAGACCAGTCGTTGATAAAAAAGACCGGCACGAAATAGATCAATCCGAAAAAACTCTGCCAGGCAACGATGGTGAGCGCGGAATACTTCAAAGTGAGAGAGCGAATAAGAAGTCCATAGAGCATTCCAGCCATCACCGCCAGAAGCAAAAACAGGATGCCGGTGGTCGTTGCGGCAAGATCATCCGTGCCCAGGCTCATCACCGCGACGCCGCTGAAAGAAACGATCAGTCCCACGACCAATAGCGGGTAGATCTTTTCACGCAAGAAAAGCCAGGCTCCCACGGCAGTCACGATTGGGATCGTCGATATGATCAGGGAACCCAAAGTCGCGGACACATGCTGCATCCCGTTCGCCTCTCCCAGAAAGTATAGAAAAGGCTCGCATAAAGAAACCAACATCATGTGCAGCATATCTTTGCGGTTGATCTTCTGCCAATGTCCGCTGAGCAGCATCACCGTGAAAAGCAGCAGCGATGCCAGCACCAGACGCAAAAACACGATCTCGATGGGACGATAGGTCTCCAGCGCCACCTTGATCCAGACGAAAGTGAGCGCCCAAAACAGCATTGCCAGGGTCGCTTTCAGGTAGGTGATCATGTGTCCTCTCGGAGCGTCCATCTATGGTCTCAGCCTCTCCACCTCTGTCATAAAAGCCTTTATCCTCTGAAGGGAAAGGGCATTTGACCATAATCCATCCACCTTGAAGTGCGAACCCACGATGAAGGCGTCGGCGAGCTCCCAGTATTCACACAGATTCACGGTCGTGATGCCGGAGCCGATCAGGATGGGGAGCTTGCAGGCTTTGCAAACTTCATCCAAGTCCTTGATATTGCAAGCCTTGCCGGTGCTGTTTCCGCTTACTATCACTCCATCGGAGAGAAAGAACTCCGCAGCGGACGCGGTTTCCCCGATGCAGATATCCTGTGTCAGGCTGTGCGAACTATGCTTTTTCTTGATGTCTGTGAAGATGTCTATCTCCTCCGCACCCAGATATTTGCGATAGCGCAGCAGCTCCGCGGCGTCGGACTGAATGATGCCTTCGTCGGCTACGTGGGCAAAGACGAAACCTTCGGCTCGGATAAAATCCAGTCCCGCGGCATGGGCGACCGCCAGAGCCGCTTTATTCGCTCCCGCAAGGATTTGGATGCCCAAAGGAAGGTCGGTTTCCCTCCTCAGTTCATGTGCCAGCACGCTCATGGCGCTGATGATCTCGTCACCGACCACGCGCCTGGAGTATGGAACGTCGTGCATGTTTTCGATCAACATGGCATCAACGCCATGTTCTTGATAGGTATGAGTTTCCTCCAATAAATGGTCGATAATCGCCCTCATGGAGTGGCGGTGTTTTGGCGTTCCCGGCAATGCCTGCACGTGCAGCATGACGATTATCGGCTTGCGGGCTTGATCTGCAAAGAGTTTCATGGCTTGGTTACTCCTTGATTGGGAACTGTTTTTGCACCTGATTGATCATGGTGTCCAGGAAAAGAATGCCGGTGTCATAAGCATCGAAGGGCTTGAATCCCAGATACTTTTCCCATTGCCCGAGGACATAGTCGTGCGAGACCACGCGATAGACTGCGTCGTGTTCCAAACGATAGCCGCCCATGTCAAACCAGCCATGATCGCAATCGTGCCAATGTTTGCAATACTCGGGAATCCAACCCGGCGCGCTGGTCTGACAGATATCATAGGGGCGCTGCATTTTGTGCAGATTATTCAGTTCCCAAAAGGTCAGCAGGTCTTTTCCGGTGCAGGAAAAGAGCACAACGCTGTTGTTGAAGGGCAGCACTTCGTGCATATCTTTCAGGGTTATCTTTCCCGCAGGAACGGATTTGCGGATTCCGCCATTGTTGATGATGGCAATGTGCGGCAGGTAGGGATCGGCGAATTCATCCTTGAGAGCCTTTGCCATCCAGCGGGAGACGTTCGTTTCGACGTATTTGTCCGGAATCCAGTCAAAAGGCAGAACGCCGATGACTTTACCCAGCTCATCCTCGATTTGCATCGATTTCTCGCTCACGAAAGCCGAGATGAAACCGCCAATATCGGGAAAGTTTGTTAAAAGCGGAACAAGGGCATTGGTAAAAGATACAACGCGGTCGTCCACAACCTCGATATCGGCATAGCCGAGGTGGCTCAAATAGCTGCCTGCTTGCAAGATATAGATGCCGTTTATCAGCCTGGGCTCTGTGATATGGGTGTGTGTATGTCCTCCGATGATGATATCCACGCGATCGTCCAATTGCGTGGCGAGCAGGCTGTCCGCCTCAAAGCCGATATGAGTGAGCAGAATAATGAGATCGGTCTCTTTATCCAGATCACCGAGGTAGAGATCGATGGCGCTCCTATAATCCAAGATGCTGATATCCTTGACGTTCTCCATCTTGACCTTTTCGGCAAGATCGGAGAGGGTGAGTCCCATGATACCGATTTTCAGCGAATCGAGTTCAATGATGTGGGTGGGGTTTCCGCCATAGGGTTTGCCACTTTCATGCTCTAACAGATTAGTGCTGATGAAGGGATAATTTGCCAATTCGATTAGGCGTCTGAGATTATCCAGGCTGTGGTCAAATTCGTGGTTGCCGTAGGTGGTGCCATCGAGCGCCAGACGGTTGAAGACCTCGATCACGGCTCCGCCAACTGCGCCTTTGTGTTTCAATGCGGCAAAGACGGTGCCGGTTTGTTGGTCTCCGGCATCCAGATAGACGGAGCGAGCGGCGGCTTTCCGCAAGTGCGTAAGATGTTGTTCCAGAGCCAGGTAGCCGCCAAGCGTGTGCATATTGTTTCCGCTGCCGAACCTACGGCTTTGATAGGCGCCGTGGGTGTCGTTGGTGTGGAAGATCCTGAGGGGCACAGAAAAGAGGATCGTGCTCAGGAAAAAATATAAAACAAGGGAAAATACTCTCTTGCTCATGATTTAGCTCTTTGGCTGATAAGCAGTTGCTCTGCGCTGACCAAGTCTTCGGGAGTGTCGATGCCGACGCCCTGATAGGCAGTTTCGACCATGCGGATGGGGATGCCGTTTTCAAGAGCGCGAAGTTGTTCCAGCTTCTCGATTTGTTCCAGTTTTCCCAGGGGAAGGGATACAAAAAGAAACAAGGCTTCAGGGCGATATGCATAGACGCCGATATGACGGAAATAGCCGATAACATCCGCTTTATCCCGATTGAAGGGAATCGGCGAGCGGGAAAAATAGATGGCGTTTCCACTAATATCAGTGACTACTTTGACGCAATTGGGATCCATCAGTTGGCTTTGATCAGTAATCCTGGTCATTAGGGATGCGATGCGAACGCTTTCGTCTTTGAAGACATTTAGTAGGCTGGAAAGACAATCCCTGTCGATGAACGGTTCGTCGCCCTGCACGTTGACGATGATCTCCGCGTCCAAATCTTTTGCTGTTTCGGCGATGCGGTCGCTGCCGCTCAGATGGTGTTCAGAGGTCATCAACGCCTTGCCACCGAAGGATTTGACGCAGTTCAGTATCTCGGTGCTGTCCGTGGCGACGATCACCTCAGAGAATATTTCACAGCTCAAAACAGCTTCATAAACCAACCTGATCATCGGTTTTCCGCCGATCAAAGCCAAAGCCTTGGCGGGAAAGCGGGTGGAGGCATAGCGGGCGGGGATGATGGCGATCGCTTTCATGCTTATTTTACACTCTTGAGTTGGAGGAAAACCTTGTAGCTCACGATGTTATCCTGCTTGAACGGGGCGATGAAACTCTTGTCTAAATAGACGTTTTGGCTGCGGGTGACAGTCTCGATGGCAATGTTTCGCTGCATGATGTCATTTGTGGCACGAACGACCGCAACCACGTTTTGCAAACGGTATTGGGCGATCTGCCGCAAAGCCAGCTCCTGTGCCATGTTCCAGGCATCCATCAAAGACGCCTGATGCGAGCTTGCCACGCTGTAGAGCGTTTTCCCGTTTGTATATACGCTGTGGGACGCGCTCCAATCCGGGATATTGGTTGAATTCATGGAGAGCTTTTCAGGTTTGACCGAGCCGTCGATGAAACCAAAAAGCCCGATCAGATAGCCGTTTATTTCATAGCTATCGATCATCTTCAAGCCCGCGGAAGCTCGATAGAGAAAGCCTATATCGCTGCTCACCACGACGTTGAAGGATATCTTCGCCCAATCGATCTCCTCTTGCATGGCGAGCGAAAGCACGATCTCCTTGTCCACGATGTAGGAGCTGTGATTGCGCGAAAGCGAGACTGCCGCAAAGTCCCTGGCAAAATCAACCGCGCCATCCGAATAGAAGTTATCCGCATAAGTGATACCGATCACATATCCCCCAGCCGGGAGTTCCCACAACCAGCCCGGTGCGTCGAAAGCAAGATGTTGCGGCGGGACAATATCTTTCTGCAAAGGCGCGCGGTTCTTCGCGCAAGCTGAAACAAGCAGGATCAGCAGCAGGGATAGCAAGGATAAGTATCTCATACACAGTTCTTTTTGAGGTGATGGCGGTTTTTGCGCAGCCAGATCAAAAGCGCCGCGGTATCCGTATAGTTCACTCCGGGGATGCGCATTGCTTGTCCGATGCTGCGCGGGCGGATGCGGGAAAGCTTTTCACGCGCTTCCCAGGCAATGGTATCGATGCCGAAAAAGTCTATCTCATCCGGAATAACCAGCTCTTCGGCGGAGGAAAAACGCTCAAGCTCTTCAGCCGCGCGCTTCAGATAGCCCTCATACTTGATCTCAAGTTCGATGCGGCGGGCGATATCCGCGCTCAGATCACCCGCAGGCTGATATCCGTAATTGCATAGATCGGAGAATTTTAGCTCCGGTCGTTTGAGCAACACGGCATATTTGAGCGGCTCTTTAAGAGCGGCATGAGGCTTACATTTTTCGCCCTTGAGGCGTTCAAGTTCCCGGTGCTTGATCTCCAGCATGCTTTGAAAACGTTGCCATCGGACATCCGAAACCAAGCCAAGCTCGTGACCGATTGGCATCATACGCTCATCCGCGTTGTCCTGTCGTAATAAAAGGCGATATTCCGCGCGGGATGTGAACATCCGGTAAGGCTCATTCGTTCCGCAAGTTACGAGGTCATCGATCAAAACCCCGATATAGGCATCGCTGCGTCCGAGGATGAGCGGCTCCTTTCCTTCCAACGAAAGGGAGGCGTTGATCCCCGCCATGATGCCTTGCGCGGCGGCTTCTTCATAGCCGGAGGTGCCGTTTATCTGTCCCGCCAAATACAGTCCTTTGATCTTTTTGCATTCCAGCGAAGCAGAAATCTCCTCGGGAGAGACGTAATCATATTCAATCGCATAGGCATAGCGGATCAGACGCGCTTTTTCCATTCCCGGAATGCTGTGCACGATCATTTCCTGCACATTGGGCGGCAGGCTTGTGGAAATGCCGTTGACATAACCCTCGTGGGTGTGGATTCCCTCCGGTTCAATGAAAATCTGATGCCTCTCGCGCAGGGGAAATTTGACGATCTTGTCTTCGATCGAAGGGCAATAGCGCGGTCCGATACCCTGAATGATGCCTCCATAAAGCGAGGATTCCATCAGATTGGCACGAATGATCTCATGCGTGGCGGGCGTCGTGTGGGTGATCAAACATGAAACCTGATTGCGCAGAACCACGTCTCTGTAATAGGAAAAGCCCTCGGGGTTTGCGTCCCCGGCTTGTTCCTCGAGCTTGGAATAATCCAGAGAACGCAGATCTATACGCGGCGGAGTGCCGGTTTTAAACCTTTCCACCTTCAATCCATGCCCGCATAAAGATACGGATAGTTCCTCCGCGGAAGGCTCACCGCTGCGTCCTCCGGGAATGGCATATTTGCCCACGTGGATGAGACCGCGCAGGAAAGTTCCCGTCGCCAGAATCACTTTCGGCGCACGATAAGTCCTTCCGATGGAAGTTTTTACACCTTTCACTTCCGCGCCCTCGATGATCAACTCGCTCACCACGCTTTCGATGACGTGCAAGCCAGCCTGATCTTCGATTAACCGGTGCATTAATGATGAGTATTGAGCCCGATCGTTTTGCACTCTCGGAGCCCAGACCGCCGGTCCTTTGCTGCGGTTGAGCATGCGAAAATGGATGCCAGTGAGATCCGCCACATAGCCAAGCTGCCCACCCAAAGCGTCGATTTCTCTTGCCAGATGACCCTTGGCAGGACCTCCGACGGAAGGATTGCAGCTCATTCTGCCGATGGATTCGATCTTGATCACAAAAACTGCCGTTTTTGCCCCACGCCGAGAGGCTGCCAAAGCAGCTTCAATACCAGCGTGCCCGGCACCGACGACGATCACGTCGTAATCAAAATGCATCCAGCCCGCCTAATTCAGTCTTTCGTAAATCCAGGCAAGCAGTGGTTCAAATCCGGTGTTTTTGAGCGAGGAAACGGCAAACATTGTTTCGTCTCTGAGCCCCAAACCCTTGTGCAGAATCGCCAATGTCCTGGCTATCTTCGTCTTGGGGATTTTATCCGCCTTGGTGGCTACGACACAATGATCGATATTGCGCAGACGCAGCAGTTCCAGCATCAGAACGTCTTTTCCATCCGCGGGATGGCGGATATCGACAAGCACGATGATGCTGCGCAGTTGCTCGCGCTGCTCCAGGTATTTACTGATCATTTTACGCCATTTTTCCTGCTCGGCGAGGCTGATATCAGCAAAGCCATATCCCGGCAGGTCAGTCACTTGCAAAAATCCTTGCACCGGCGGCTCATCCTGTTTCCAACGCAGCAAAAAGAAATTCAACAGCCGCGTCTTGCCAGGTGTGCCGCTGGTCTTTGCCAGTCCATGATGATTGGTGATCAGGTTGATGAGCGTGGATTTGCCCACGTTGCTTCTACCGGCGAAGGCAAATTCCGGATAGGCGGAAGCGGGATAGTCAGCCGGCTCGATCGCGCTTTTCACATAGAAGGATTCCACAATTCTAATCATTTGAATACACCACGCTGGAGCGTTCAGATTCGCAGATATCGACAAAGCTCACGCTTGCGGGCTGCCCTTCAAGCTCTTTCTGCATGCGTTCATAGACATATTTTGCCAGGTTTTCGCTGGTGGGATTCACCCCATCAAGCTCTTCAACATCGTTCAAATAAGCATGGTCGAGCGGAGCGAGGATGCCGGTGAGCAGTTTCTTGATCACGCCAAAATCCACCGCCATGCCGATCTCGTCAAGCTCGCTGGCGATGATGCAGACCCGCACTCCCCAGTTGTGACCATGCAGATTTTTGCAGGCTCCTTCATAGCCGCAGAGCCTGTGGGCGGCGCTGAAACTGTCGGTTACGCTTAATTTATACATGCTCAATGCTCCTAAAAATACTTTTTGCGGATGAAGATCAGCACCAGAAGAATGGAAAGCAACACGGACACCGCCATCACGATCGCGAAGGCATAGCTGTGTTCCTGAAAGGGCAGATGCACGTTCATTCCATAGATGCTGGCGATCAGTGTGGGCAGCGCCAGGATGATCGTGATCGAGGTGAGGAACTTCATCACGACGTTCAGATTGTTTGAAATGATCGAAGCGAAGGCATCCATCATGCCGCTGAGGATACTGCTGTGGATATTTGCCATTTCGATCGCCTGTTTGTTTTCGATGATGACGTCTTCGATAAGATCTTCCGCCTCTGGATCCAGATTGAGCCAGCGCGAACGCTGCATGCGCTCGAGGATGAGCTCGTTGGATTTGAGCGAGGTGGAGAAATAGACTAGGGATTTTTCCATGCGTAGCAAACGGATCAATTCCTTGTTGCGCAAGGATTGATGCAGCTCGTTTTCGATGTTGGTCGTGCGGCGGTTGATCTCTTTGAGAAACTTGAGAAAATAGACGGCGCAGCGCAGGGTGATATGCAAAAGAAAGCTTTGCTGCGTGATGATGAAGGGGCGGTGCTTGCACTCCAGATATTGGGTGAGCACCTCGTTTTCAAAAAATGACACCGTGATCAGTTTTTCCTGCACGGCGATGATTCCCAAAGGCGCGGTGGCAAATGAAAGGGTGGCGGAACGGTGTTTGTAATAGAGTGGAACGCGCACGATGACCAGCGTCGCGCCGTCTTCATATTCCATGCGGCTGCTCTCATCGGAGTCCTGGAGGTCGGTGATAAAATCTTCCGGGAGATGATAGAGATCGATCAACTTTTTGATCTCATCCGTGTCCGGGTTCTCCAAGTGTATCCAAAATGCCTCATTGTGCGTGATTGCCGGAGCAAAACGCATTCCCGCGATCTTGAAATACTGGATCATGGCGACCTCCTTTGTTTTTATTTCGAAAGCCAATTTTCTGAGAGGGCGAAATTATGGCAATAGAAAAGTTTGAGAAGGCGGGAAACACTGGTCGAGGCTGTTCAATTTCCTCCACATTACTACGCTGCTTTATCCGGGCATTAGGGAGAATCAGAGGTCTTTGGTGTCACCGACGGGGACGTCGGCGTCCCATGATATGGAATTACCGACGTCCCCGTCGGTTCATGTCCGCAGGATGGTTTTCAGATTTGTGGATCGGTCACGAAATTAGTGGAGGGGTGATGCCATGCCCCCTCACCCGTTCACCGACAAACATCTCTCCACCTCCGCAGCAGTGGCATGCTGCGCTACGGGCATCACCTGAGATTTAAATATGGGAAAGAAAGTTCTTGACGAAAGATCGGGATTTGAATTAATGTGGAATCAGGTGATTGTGACTGTAGCAATCGGCATAAAGTATATATTGTGTGAGGCGAAGACTTGCTAACAGGTCTTCAAAGAAAATGAGAAA
>JAUYAR010000018.1 GCA_030693415.1 Candidatus Cloacimonadaceae bacterium
AAGCAGAGGTAAATTAACTAATGTTGTATTGGCAGTTACAGTAAACGCATTAGATTGCTTGGGGTAATAGAAGTTAACTGTCCCGGGTTGGAACAGCTCGCATTCCACATAGTACTGCCCAGGTGGTAAAGCGGTTGCCACAAAGGTAAACTGCCCGGATGAGATAGGCGCAATTTCCGCAACAAGCCGCAAATTGGCAACATTGTAAAGTCTTGCTTGGGCAAGGGTGAGGGAGACAATATCTGGATTTGTGTTCAGTGCGACAGATCCATTTACTGTTACCGCAAAAATCTGACCGGTTATTAGCAGGATAGCCGCAACTAAAAGTAGTTGCTTAATCTCCTTGGGTGTGCGGAGTGAGGTAGCTTTGCCTGATAATAATCTTCTCTTCATTTTGAATCTCCATTTTATCATTATGGTTTAGGTTTTGCAAAAATTGCATCTCTGATCTTTTCCGCTTCGCTGTCAAGAAAAATCAGAGTTATCTGATTTTGAAACCTGAACATTCTCTGCAGAAATAATCTGCGCCTTATCAACATTCATCATTTGTCATAAACCTCCTTCGGGAAGGCGTCTTCCCATAAACATCAAACCTCAGATATTGCGCATACGACTCACTCGACATGCACACGGGAGCATGATGAAAATGTATCTTGTCTTTGCGTTCCGCTCTATGAGCAGATCCACGGATAGGCATTACCCTTGCGACGGTTATTTTTCCAATGAAGGGGCTGCAGGTTGCCGGGCAAATCTGTTCCGCCTTTTTGTACCGGGATGATGTGATCAATCTCCCAGCCACAGAGCGATGAAGTGTCTCCATAACTGTCAAATTGGATTATGGAACCTAAAACATCGGCTCTCTTTTCGGTGGTACCGAAACCGGATTGATATCTCGCTTTTTCCCACACGTCCCGGATTTCGCGCTCAGAGAAACTCGCACCGTTCGCTTTCATGTTCCGCACGTATTTCCCCTTTGCATCGAGCAAAAACATTACAAGTAATACACCTTGATTACACCGTCAACGATTACCAGGATGTATTTGCCGGTGGAGTCCTCATAGACCACTTTGATGAGAGGATCACTGATGCATCCGATATAGACGGGCAAAGTATAAGGGTCGATGTTCTCATGCTTTGTGTTTCCCAGCAGGTTGCCCATTCCAAGCAGCAGGAACAACACGGTCGTAGCTAAAAGTTTTTTCATTTCAAAACTCCTTTATTTTTATACACGTATAGTGTGAGATAAAGGAAAAGTGTCGGTACCAATAGCGTGGAAATGATTGTCTGGTAATCAGCTACGATAGGTTGAAAATAGTCTGTGGCAAGGTCATTTTCCCTGTTTCGATCTCCGGTTCTTTGCCTTCCCGAATGGGGATCATTGACGCAAGACGGTGGCGCTTGCAAGTCCTGATCAGTATCCGATTTGCTTTGCTAATAAATATCTCGAGCGAGATCATGATTGAATTCACCCCGTCGGCGTTATCAAATAGATAGACCCGATAACGGTTGTCGCCCACAGGCGTGATGCCCCAATCGAAGACATTTTGCACTCCGTCAAACACGTCACCGTATTTGCGCAGAAATTCCGTATGGTTGGTTTCGCGTTGCCGGGAGATGGCATTTGCCTTGCAAAGATCGACCAGCTTGCCCAAAAAACGTCTGATCGCCTTATATTTCTCATAAGTGAGAATCTGCGGTGTGCTGTCCCAGCCATGCGCTTTGAGGTAAGAGGCTTTGAAGTTGTGCCGGATCCGAACACTCTGTTCTCTCGCGCAGGCATAGCTGTTTTTGGTCGCGGCTGCATATTGCTTCAGGTCTTTGTATTGCATCATCTGTTGATATTGGCGCAAGTCCTTTCCGGCGAGATACTTGATGGCGCTTGGCTGATTGATGCTTTCCAAAGCTGGCAGTTCGTGCTCGAGGACTTGAACCGCGATCTGCTCTTCACGGATGAGCTCGGAAACGAGCTTTTCGTTTCGAATCTCGTCCCGGATGTTCCGAATGATGAGATTGAGAGTGACCTTGTGCAGCCAGCCCTTGATAAATTGTTTGGGAGTATTGGATTTGAGCAGGATGATCATCGCGTCTTGAGCGATCTCATCCGCCAGATCAGGTTTTCCGGTGTGTCTGAGGGCAAGCGAGAAACTATATCTGCGCAGCTCGGTAAAATAGGTTTCGATCGCGGCGCGGGTTTGATATTCCGATGATTCTGAGCTCCTTGATAAACCTTTCCCCGCCTTTCTTAACATGTACTGATTTGTAATATCTGTGGCATAATCACGCGTACCGGCTTCTGAGCCCAGCCGTGAATGTACTTTCCGGTATAACTGCTCATAGCTCGGGTCGTTTGTCTCAAGTGCGGACATATTAAACATATCTTTCCTCATACAACATAGCGCAAGGATAAACGCATACAAAAACTTGTCAAGCAGAATTATCCCAGTTTTTCATATTTATTGATATCCTATAGTCATTTGAGCATAGTGCACTTGCCACTGATAGTCTGCATGGCTGATTTGAAACGAATGTGGTAGATGCCGCTGACAGCAGTTTCACCTTTTCGGTTCATGCCGTTCCACTGCTACGTGTTCATGCCTATGGCAGAGAGGAATGCGGTTTCACGATGGATGATTCGACCCCTGAGATCGAACACCTCTATATCAAATAATCCCGGTTCGGCAGTAGTAAAACTTGCTTTGATTCCGCTTTTGGAAGGATTGGGGTGAATGTGCAGAATCTGGGGAATCTGGGGAACTGTCTCATCCGAGATTGCTGAGCCGACCACGAGGCTCCAATTGATTGTATGCTGCCAGTCGTCGCTGCTGACGGTGCATTGCACCTGATGGTTTCCGCTTTGGCTGAAGACAGTTTCAAAGATAAAGTCATCGAAATTAGTCGAGGGAGTTCCATCCACCGACCAGTTGAAATGCAGCGGCGAATGGTTTGCAACCGCTTCCACGATAAACATTTGGGGGATTCCCGCGGAGCAATAGATCGTCTCGGTTGGGGAGGGCGAGATATTTACGATAGACAGATCAAGTATGCTCAGCGTGTTTATCGTGACCGGCGTGAGGGGAAGATTATTGGCGTTCGTAGGCACTGCTCCGATGGCGAGGACGTTTGCGAGCCCTTCAATCACCTTTCCAAAGACGGCATAATTTCCATTGAGATGAGGCTGCGGTGCCAGAGTAAAGTAGTATTGCGAGCCGGCAGAGTTTGGCGCATTGGTTCTCGCCATGGCAAGGATGCCGGCTTGGTTGTGATTGAGATCGGGATGAAACTCATCCATGATCGTGTAGCCCGGTCCCCCATAACCAGTTCCGTAAGGACAGCCGTCTTGAATGACGAATCCGTTGATCACCCGGTGAAAGATCAACCCATTGTAGAATCCGCTGTTGGTTAGAGAGATAAAGTTGTTTGCAGTGATCGGTACCAGATCGTTATAGAGCTCAACGGTAAAAGAGCCCATGGATGTGTTCCAACGGGCGAAACGCAAGGCACAGAGCGGGCTCGCCGCCAACAGCGCCAGTATCAATACAATGATATAAAACCTGATCTTCATGATCCACCTCAAGCATATATGCTATTTGTTTCACATGATACAGAAGAGACGTTTTATGGCAAGCTTTTTTTGGGGGGTAGCGCAGGATGCCGATCCTGCGGATTGAAAACCGGTCAACCATAATTATCGTTTCCGCAGCAACGGCATGCTGCGCTACACAACGAACCTTTTATCCGATTAGCGCTTTGGCGAATTGGGGCAGGGCAAAGCAAGCGCGATGGATATCCGCGTTATAGTATTTCAGCTCTCCCGAATACTCATTAATACGCGGGAAAACATCTTTGGCAAATGGATCGTGGACTTTTGACGCCATCTGATACATCCACAGCCCAGCTTGATAGGTTTGGATCGCGGCTGTGTATGCATAGACGGCAGGAAAGATCGATCTCAGGCTTTGATTGCTTTTTCTGATAACCTTTTGCAGATCGGGGATATAGGGGCTTTCGCTCTGAATGCAGAGCATGCCGTCCGGCTTCAGTGAATCGAAACAATTTTGATAGAAATCGGTGTGAAAAAGCCCTTCCGCGGGTCCGACCGGATCGGTGGAATCCACCAAAATGACGTCGAAAGCAGCCATGTTTTGTTTCAGATACTCGATTCCATCGCGGAAGATCAAGCTTGCCCGCGGATCTTGTTCTGAGGCGGTCAGTTCGGGAAAATACTTGCGGGAAACGCGGGTGACCATCTCATCGATCTCCACCTGCGTGGCTTGTTTGACCCCTGGATGGGAAAGCACGCGTTTCAGCGTTCCGCAATCTCCACCGCCAATTATCAGCACCCTTTCCGGTCGAGGATGAGTGAACAGCGTGGGATGGCAAAGCATTTCGTGATAGACGAATTCATCAACGGTGGTGAGCATCAACACTCCGTCCAACAGCATGACGGTGCCAAAATCCGGGGTGTCGATGATCTCGATCTTTTGATAGACGCTCTCCTCAACGTGCAAACTTTTTATCACGGCAAAGGTCAATCCGCGTCCCGGACTGTGAAAGTCTGTGTGCCAGCGAGCGGAATCGCTCAAGCGCCCTCCGGCTTGTGCATTAGCTTGGCGCCATGAGTGTCAAAGAGACCGCGTTTGAGTTCCATCTTGCTGGAGTGCTTGCTCTTAAAGGCATCTTTGAGATGATTGAACAGCGCCCAGGGATCGATGGTCTCGCCGCAAGTGAAGATATCCACGGCGGCGTATCCATATTCGGGCCAGGTGTGAATTGCCACGTGGGATTCAGCGATTACGACGACGCCGCTCACGCCAAATGGCGAGAAAGAATGAAAGGTATGGGAGACGACGGTTGCCTGTCCGATTTCGCAGGCTTTGATCATCGCTTCGGCGATGTATTTTTCGTCCTTCAATATCTCTGTATCGCATTCGTAGAATTCCACGAGTATTTGTATTCCAAGTGCTTGCATTAGATTCCTCTTATGTGTTTATTAATCAGCGGATTTGGGTGAGATTGTCAGAACAGGGTAAAGTAAACTTGTTCTAACGGTCCGGATTGGCTTTACTGCCAAGTGGCAGCTTTCTTAGCTGATGCGGCTGTGAGAGGTGCTTGAAGGTTCCAATGTCGCGTTAAATGCTGAGAGCATAACAAGAACCTCCTTATCGTCAAGCTTCTCGGAGAGACGATCGAGCAGCCGTTCGGGATTGGCTTCTTTGTTATATCGCAGGTGCGTTATCGAGGACTTTTTCACGGCTACTCCTTTCTTGATTTTATGCGCCCATTTTTGAGAAGGCGGTTTTTCTGTCAAGCAAGAAAATCTCTTGACTCAGAGCATGAGGATAAAAAGCCTGACCAAAAGGGAGAAAACGCATGTGCGGAATCAGCGGAATATACTGTCTTGACGCGAGAGCTGGAATCGATGGTGCAATGCTTGAACGAATGACCGGTTTGATCAAACACCGGGGACCGGACGACGAAGGATATCTGGATATCCATCGTGGAGAAGCGCGTCATTACCGAGGACATGACAGCATCAGCGAATTTGATAATCTGCCCAGTTTGCCCCAAAAACTTGCCGCCACCCTCGCTTTCGGCTTCCGCCGTCTTTCAATTCTTGATCTCAGCGCTGCCGGACATCAACCGATGAGCGACAATAAACATGGTCTGCACATCGTTTTCAACGGAGAAATCTATAACCATGTCGAGCTGCGCGAGGAACTGAAAGCGCTTGGCTACGAATTTGTCAGCGGATCGGACACCGAGGTGATCCTCAAAGCCTATCATGCTTGGAAAGATGCTTGCTTGCAAAGATTTAACGGTATCTGGGCATTCGCGCTTTGGGATGCCGAAGCCGGACGCCTATTTTGTGCGCGCGACCGATTTGGCGTGAAGCCGTTCTATTACAAGGTTATAGGTAAAAAACTCGTCTTCGGCTCCGAGATCAAGCAATTGGTCGATGCCGATGACCAAAAAGACCTGAATCTGCCGATGCTCTTGCGCGGCATGAAGATAAACGGCATGCTCGCATACGGGGAAGAGACCTATTTCAAAAATATCAAAGCCCTGCGCCCGGGACATTTTCTTTCGGTAAACAACGGCAAGATAGAGACCAAAGAGTATTATACACTTGACCCAGAGACCTTTGAAAGCAGCAAATTGAGCTTTGAAGATGCCGCGCAACGCTATCGGGAACTCTTTCTCGATGCCGTGCGTCTGCAGCTCAGAGCAGACATTGAAGTGGGAAGCTGTCTCAGCGGCGGTCTTGATTCATCCGCCATCGTTAGCGCGGCATCATCAATGACTGAAAAACCTCTGAAAACTTTTTCCGCCTGGTTTGGCGAGGTTCCCGCTCTGGATGAAAGAAAATGGATCAAAGAGGTTTGCCGATCCGCAGGCTGCGTATCCCATCTCGTTTCTCCATCCGCGGCAGCGGCAATGGCGGATTTTTCCGATGCCGCTTTCTATAACGATCTGCCTCTGGGAGCTGGTTTTGCCGCTCAGCACGCGGTGATGAAACTTGCTCAGGCTCAAGGGATCAAAGTTCTTTTGGATGGACAAGGCAGCGACGAACTCAGCGGCGGCTACCGTCATGCCCAATACCGCTATTTTGCGGATTTGATCAGACGCGGAGAGCTAAAAACGCTTCCGTCACAGCTTGGCTCATACTTAGCGGGAAAGAATGCCGCTGATAAAGTCTCAAGCCTTATCAAGATCGCGCTTTCCGGCATCTTCAGCGAGAGGAAACTCTATGGCTATGAACTGAAACACCTGCGTTTTGATCCCTTTGTTCCACATTTTACTCTAAAAGCCCTCAAATCATCCCAAGGCAATATCTTCACAGAGATCAAAGATTTCGCCCCCGGCAAGCTTTCCTCGTTCCTGTATAATATGATCTACACGACTTCGCTGCAGACCCTGTTGCATTATGAAGACCGCATGTCCATGGCGGCGGGCATCGAAAGCCGTGTGCCGTTTCTCGATCACCGTTTGGTGGAGCTGGTTTTTTCCCTGCCTTCAAGCTATAAAATCAAACCTCCTCAGGGCAAGCTAATCCACCGTGCCGCCATGCAAAGCATCGTTCCCGAGGCAATCTTCAAACGCAGGGACAAATCCATCTTCGGCGCACCCTTCCATCAATTGTGGATGCGAAACCAACTCAAGGACGAGATCGGTTCGCTGTTCACAGACCATGTTTTCCGTGGGCGCGGCATCTGGAATCTGCCATTGATCAACGCCCGCTGGCAGAGCTATCTCAAAGGCGATAACTCACAGGCGGAGATGCTCTTCAACATCCTTTCCGCGGAAATCTGGTTTCGCCGCATGATCGACCAAACAATCAAATGACACTACCTTTCGGAGCATAATTTGAGATATCCAAGCACTATATTTTGCATGATGATGATCCTGTCACTCAACTCCTGCAAGTGGCTTTTCCAGAAACCCATCTTGGAAAAGATCCACGACGTGAAGGTGCTTTCCTTCAGTCCGGATAAGATCGAATTAGAGATCGCGATTTCGGTCAAAAACCCAAATTCCTACCAATTGAAGCTGAATCAACTCAATATTGATCTGCTCAACATAGACCGGGATCGCATTGGAATGGCGGAACTGAGCAAAGCGGTGGAGATTCCGAAAAAACGCTCAGCCGCGCTGCATTTCAAGGTCAGCCTCGAAAGCCGCCCCACCGTGCGGATGATCAACAAATCCGATTCAAGAGTCTTTTTCTACGTGAGCGGCAAAGGCGAGGGCAGGGTGCTTTGCTCAAATAAAAAGTTCGATTTTGAAGAACCTGTTGAGCTCGACTTGCGCAAACACCTTGAAGACATGATCCCGCGCTTTGAAGCCGAAGGCGCCGGTCTTTTTCAGATTAAACGCAGCTATGTGGACAAACTTGGCATCGCGGAAACCAAAATCAAGATCGATTTCATCCTGCTCAATCCCTACGGTTTCACTTTCCGGCTAAAGGAGTTTCCCGCGGAGATTTTTATCAATGACAAACCCGCCGGAACGGGAAACCTCGCCAACCAGCTCAATTTCGACGAGAATATATTTTCCCGGGAAGAGAGCATGCAGTTTAAGGTGAATAATTGGAAATCCATCATCGGCGCGGTCAAGGGTGCCGTCAAAGGCGAGATCACTTATCGCGTCAGAGGCATGCTCATCATCGACGCCTATGGCATCGAGATCCGCAAACCCTACACCTATGAAGGCAGCGTGCCTGTCAGTCTCAGCGATTATCTGTTGAATTGAAGCATCGCCGCAACCCGATGCTATGCTGAAGCCATCACCTATAACTTCATATACCACATACTCTCTCAAGCTTCGACTATAGCTAACCGCTTTCTTTGCATTGCGTTTCATATTTTTCCTCACTTTAACTGTCAACCAAAATCAGGAAAGATCAAGGAAAGATCACTATTTCTTCCTCTTTTCAAAGCGTTAATCAAGCCTTAATCAAGCGTAATAAAACTAACGCTTGATTAACGCTTGATTAAGGCTTGATTAACGCTGTCAAGTAGTAGCGCAGTATGCCGATCCTGCGGAAACGAAAGTTTGGGCAAAAAATGGGCAAAAAATGGGCAAATCTGCCCCCCTATCTTCCCAAATCTTCCGAAGATGTATCCCCACAGCTTTCCATAATATCTTTCCATAATGTTGATCCTCAAGGGCGTGAGGAGGGTGAAAATGCAACTGGAATTCCCCGGCAAGATTAACGTGGGTATCTGAGCAAAGATTAGTATTGACAAGGAGGGGGGATTTCAGAAACTTGGGCAATGATATAAGGGAGA
Organism: Candidatus Cloacimonadaceae bacterium; assembly: GCA_030693415.1. Classification (NCBI taxonomy): domain Bacteria; kingdom Pseudomonadati; phylum Candidatus Cloacimonadota; class Cloacimonadia (SeqCode); order Cloacimonadales (SeqCode); family Cloacimonadaceae (SeqCode); species Cloacimonadaceae bacterium (SeqCode). The sequence continues at coordinate 8,790 of JAUYAR010000018.1, forward strand.
AGATTTCGATGTTTATAGATCATAGATACGAAGTGTTGGAATCACTTGGTTCCGGCACCTGGGCAAATGTCTATAAAGTGCGTGATATCCGCACTGGGGGGCTTTTTACGCTGAAGCTTTTCCAATATCTGTCTTCGGAAGATATCTATGCCCGGTTCAGCGCTGAAGACATGCATCACATCACCAAGATTGAGCATCCAAACCTCGCTCAGGTGGTGGATTTTGGTCATGTGGGCGATCATATCTACTTTATCAGCGACTATTTTGAGGGCAATACGCTCAACAGTTTCCGGTTTGGCAAGACCAAGATCGGCGCTCTCTATGAGATCGTCGTCCAGATCTGCTACGCGCTCCACGCCTTGCACACCCAAAACATCATCCACAAAGACCTGAAGCTGGAAAACATCCTCTACAAAACAGACTCGAAACAGACTATAGTCAAGCTGATCGATTATGGATTTTCTAAGGTGGATGTGAAAAGCACTTCGCAGATGATCTCCGGCACCCTGCCTTATGTCGCGCCGGAAGTCTATATGGGAAAAGAGGTTGGCTTTGCCAGCGATTTCTATTCACTGGGCGTGATCCTCTATCGCATTATCACCCGCACCTTTCCATTTAACCTTGAACAAATCAACACTCTGATTTCCGGCAGTCAACAGTATTTCATCCCCATTTTCCCGTCGGAGTCGAATAAGGACATCCCCCTATCACTGGAAAAGCTCGTTTTGCGGCTGCTTGAACGCAATCCAGACAACCGTTTTCAGAGCAGCCAGGAAATCATTGCTTATATCAACCGCGCCACAGAGCGCCAATATCCCTTCTCCCTCTCGTGGTCGATGGTCAATACAATGCGTTTCAACAGCTATATTGTGCGTGAAAACTATTCCCACCAGATTCTCGATCACCTGCCATCGGTGCAACAATCCAACGGCAAAATCATCTCGTTGATGGGTGGTGACGGACTCGGCAAGGACAACATCCTCACGCTATTCCGCTACCACCTCCTTGGCGGAGAGTATTTTATCTATGACTATGCCTGCACAAGAACGGATCACGAGGCTTTTTTTGCGCTGATCAAGGAATACATCCAATCCTTCTCGCCGGAGGAGATCAACGAGTATGTGAGCTTGCAAAATATCTCGGATAAGTTTAAGAGCTATCTCTTTGCCTCTGAGAAGGAAGCGAAAACGCTCACCCAAACCCAGGAAGAGCTTCGCATAGATTTTGACTCCGTGAAATCGTTATTGATCGATCTGAGCATCCGCAAGCCGATTATCTTCATTATCCGCAATTTCCAATACGTCAATCGCCACACGATCGATTTCATCAATTATCTTTCACCCTTCCTCGTGCGCAACCGGATCATGGTGGTGCTGAGTTGCAATGAATTCAACAAAATAAACCAGATCGAACACACTATCCTTGTCCACATCCCGATGCTCAGCACGGAACAAACTCTGGCATACATGAAACGCCTTGTCCATGAATCGGTGCCTGAGAGTTTCGCCACCATCGTTCATCACCGCAGCGCAGGAAATCCGCAATTTGTGCGCGAAATCATTGTGGATCTGACACTGAAGAATAAGATCAAGAGAGTTGATGGGGAATTGATATTCCCTGATACGCTCGCCGGTTATGCCATACCAAGCCGCATCCTCCATTCGGTCTATTCTCGCATGAGCCATATCACAGCGGCGAACTATGCCCATCTGCAAAAGTTATCCGTTGTCCAGACCCCGCTCTCCCGTGAATTGATTCTTTCGATCCTCAAATTGAGCGATAGCGATCTCTATAATCTGTTGGGTGATGCCACCTACAACGAGATTCTCGTCAAATGCGGCAAACATTACTATTTTACATTTCCGGAAGCAAAGCTCCGCTTTTTTGAAGAAACCGCGGTCAAAGTGCATATTCTCGTCTCCAAACGCGTGATCCGCTACTATAAAACCAAGACAGTGACGGACATCGAGACCTGTCGTGGCATCATCGCCAATTCCGAGATCGCGGGAGACCTTGTTTGTAAGCGTCTTTTCTGCCTGCGCCTTTATCAATTGCTCAGCGAGGAAAACCATCATGAAGCGGCTTATGAAGCGATCCTCAGCGCGCTCAAGATAGATTTTGAGCCCGCCGCGGGCATCGATATGAAGGATGTCATCCTTGATCTGATCTGCTTTCAGGAAAAGACGGAGATCACTGGGTTTTTCAAGGAAGCGGATTTTATAATCGACCATCGGGACAGCATCCCTGAGCTGTTTGAAAAGTATTATGTTTTGGGCACCCTCAAGCTCCTCGCTGAGGACACGGGCAATGCTCTTGAACTCTTCAAACAAGCGGAAAAGCTTGCCCTCACCGGCAGACAGCGAGTTCAGGGCTATCTTTCTCTCGCGCAAGTCTATAACCGCATCGATTCTAAGCAGATGAAGCTCTGTCTGGACAAGATCGATCCCCATCAGCTCAGTCTTGACCTGAAGATCGCCTATATTGACCGCCTTGCAGTCTATCATTCATTGAACAAGGATAACGACAAAGCGATCAAGATCATCGAGGATTTTTTGGCGGAAATCCCTCCCGGACACGACACCCGCGTGATGCTCCGTCTGGCAGCGATCCACAACGACCTGGGCGTGTTTTACAGCGATCAGAAAAATATCTCCGAGGCGGCAGAACACTTGAACCTCGCGCTGGGATTGTGGAAACGCCACAACATCAACCGTTATTTGGGCTTGATCTACAACAATATGGCGGATCTCTATCTGAAGCAGGGGATCACCGTCGTAGCCATGGAATATGCCAAACAGGCACACCACTATGCAGCCAAACTCAATCTCACTATCATTCAGTCGCTGGCTCTGCTCAACCAGGGGGAAGCGAAGATCAAGATGGGGGATTTCACGGGAGCGGAGATAAAGCTCAACGAAGCCGGAGTATTGGTACGCTCTGTGGGAAGCACCAGATATTTGGATGCGATACAACGCAATCTTGCCCTCGCCAAGAGCAAGATCATCGGCTTTGGATATTATCTTAGCTTTATCAAGGAAAACGAGCCACAGCTCTTGGAAGGCTATGTCCCCGAGATCAATCCTTTGGTAAAGACCTATTTTTACTATCTGAACGAAATGTCCAACCCCCAAAAGCTGCGTCGTCTGGTACGCAAAAACGTGCATATCAACTATAGCCACATCCACGAAGAGGAATTTTATCACAACGTCCTCAGCTTGCTCGCTTATTCCGAAAAGGACTATGAAACCGCGCTCAGCGAACTCAAATTGGCGATGCGCTATGCGGGTGAGATCAGCAATAATTATGCCATCGCCGTGTTCTATACGATGCAGGTCTTTTGCCATTACGGCATGGGAGACTATCAAAAGGCAAGGGAACTGGTGGAAACCGCGAGACCAATCATCGCGGAAAACGAGTATCGCTATTGGCAGATGAAGCTGGATATCATATCGCTGATGCTTGACCTCGTAGATGAAGAGATCCCCCTGCGCGGCATTCTCCGGGAGGTTAACCGTCGTCTGGAACTCTGTGGAGAGTATCATTATTATCAACTCGCCGTAGAACTGATGCAAATGAAGGTCCAAATCCTCCTTGTGATGAACGCCGAATTAAACGCTTTGGAAGAATATGAACGCTATCAGGCGTTCCTCGATAAGGTGACTGCGGATATCTGCGAGGACGACCGAACCAACTATATCGCCGTAAATCTCGGCAATCTCAAGACGCTCAAAAAGTTTGAGCTGGTACGCATCGTTTCCCGCAGCAAGGATATGCGCAACAAATGGAACGAGCTCTTATATAACATCGCCAATCTGAACAGCGTGGAACGCATCCGCTTTCTCATCGAAAAAGGCATCTGTCAGGTGATCTCTCCCTGGCAATTTAAGCTCATGGTCTATTCGGAAAAGATATCCAATTACTATTGTTTTCATAGCTATAACTGTGCTCAGGATAGCCTGATAACCCCAGAATATCTTCCTTATGTGGAGAGGGCATTTGATGCGGATAACTTGGTCGTTTTCACTTTTCATCATCAACACACCATGATCATCCCCCTGGTCTCCGGAACCCGCAGGATCGGATTCATCATTGTGAACGACTCCGGCGAGCTGGAATTCACCCGCTCTGAGATGTCGATCATCCGCAGCGGCAGACAACACATCGCTGCTCTGATTATCAGGATCAACGACTATTCCGAAATCACTTTGCGCATCGCCAAAATGAACCAACTGATGAAGATCTCAAATGAACTGATGCGCAACGTCGATATCCTCGATCTGGAACGGGAGATCGTTTCAGCCGCGATCGATTTTACCAACGCCACGCGTGGGTTTTTGATCAAAAAGGACGCTGAGGGAAACAACCTTTATCAAGTGCAGATGGATCACCAAAAGCAAATACTTTCCAATGTGTCCGGCATCAGCAAGACAGCGCTTTCCATGAGCCAAACTTCCCAAAGCGCAGTGAGCACCTTCAACGCCCTCGAGGACAAGAGTTTCAAGAGTTCGATCAGCGTTCAGGAATATGCCATCCACACCATCTATAGCTGCCCGATCAGGGTAGATATGATCGTCTATGGCTATCTCTATCTGGATAATCTGGGAGAGAACACTCGAGAGATGTATCTGAACGATGAGATTATCGATCTCTTTCAAAAACAGGTGGAGATTTCGATCAAAAACGCGCTCCATTATGCTGCCATATTGAAGAAGGGGTCTGAACTAAACGAGATCGAAAGCATCAAAGACGAATTTATGGCGATCGTCTCCCATGAACTCAATACTCCGCTCACTACGCTGCAAGGCTATGTCTCCAGGCTCAAGCGCAAGCTCTATTCGGACGATGAAGAACGGCAGGAAATCGTTGGTAAGATCGAGAGCTCGGTCAAGAAGCTCATCCTCAGCTCAGGTGATATCAGCACGATGAACTATTACAACTTGGCAAAAGACCTTGTCAAAGCTCCCATCGAAATTACTGAGATAATCGACCTGGTGCATCAGGAAGTGGAGATCCTCTCCCGCAAACGTAATATGTTCATCAAGATGGAGATCGAAGCCAAGCTACCCAAGATCATGGCAAACTGGGAAGCCATCCACCGCATGATACACAACGTCGTTCTCAACGCCATTCGCTTCACCAACAATTTTGGCAACATCACAATCGGCGTCAGGCGTTCTGTCTTTCCCCAGGAAAAGATCGACAACAAGGAAAGTCTCGTCATTTTCGTGCAAGACAACGGCATCGGAATACCTGAATTTCAGATCAAAAACATCTTCCGTAAATTCTATGAACTGAACGATATCTATGCCCACAAATCCGGCACGGTGGAATATCGCTCCAGCGGATTGGGTTTGGGACTCTCGACTGCCAAACGGATCGCAGAATTACACGGCGGTTCCATCAGCATCAAAAGCAAGGAAAACGAAGGCACCTCGGTGTTTTTGATCCTCCCCTTCAAACATTAAATATGAGATATGCTATGCGAAAGATCAGTCTAATCATCATCCTGATGCTCCTCTGTGCCATAGTTTTGAGTGCGCAGAGCCCGCGTGAACTGGATGACTTTTCCTACATCATCGAGCTTTATGACCTGGGCGAATATGCTGAGGTCGAAAGCGAGATAGATTTCTTCAAACGGCAGTATCCGGATTCGGCTTTCAGGCTCTATACGGATTACATCGTGGCAAACATCGCCCTCAGCCGTGGTGAATATCGACGCAGCCAAACTATCTACAGTGCACTGATCAAGAACAAACTGCATCCGGACATCCTTGGTGACGTCTATCTGAACTATGCCATCAGTTGCTATCAGACGGGAGAATTGAATCGCGCCATAGAGCTGCTGCAGCATCTATCATCCATACTCGATCACCCTTATTACAACTATCATGCCAACGTCTGGCGGGCGAAGGCATATTCCGCACAGGGCATGTATCTCTCCGCGGAACACGAATATACCAAGGCTTTGAAACAAACCCCGGCAGACAAACAACTGCGCTTTGATCACTATCGCGTGCTCCTCAAGCTTGATCGTGACGACCCCGCGCAAACGATGATCGCCAAGGTAGACAGCCTCGAGAGAGAAAGATACACTCTCGCCTGGCTGGAGCATCTACTTTATTATCAACGCTATAGTGATATGGATGCCTATCTCGGAAAGAACAATATCAACGTAAGCTCCGCTACCGATCCCATGCGCCTTTTGATGCTTCGCAAGGCATTGGCGGTCAAAGATATGGCTATGGCAGAGAACCTTCTGGGGATGATAAAGTCTGACCCGGAAGCCAAACGCTATCTGAGAGCGCTGTTTCTGATGGAAAAAGGAAAAAAAGACGAAGCTGATACCATATTTCGCGATCTGGTACGGGGAGCTGAGCCGGAGATCAGGTTTTTATCCTATCTGGAAAGGCTCAAAATCAGTTTCGGGACGAATCCACAACAAGCCATCGCTGCTCTCGAGGACTACATCGCATCCCAGACCACGCAAAGCTGGCGGGGCGAGCAGTATTTACAACTCGGCGTCTTCTATTTTGACCGACAGGACTATGCTTCCGCCATCCGCAATCTTGTCAAAGCCAGAAACTTTGAGCTTAATCCAGAACTGCTCGACCGGCTGGAGTTTCTGATCCCGGAAGCCTATTATTTTCTCGGGGAAAAACGTCTCGCAAGGGACAATTTCAACCGCTATCTAAACCTCTATTCACGCGGACGTTATCGTGAAAAAGCACTCTTGCGCATCGGCATCATCGCCTTTCAGGACAACGATCAAAAACTGGCAAGCGCGAACCTGAAACAGATCGTGGAGATGTATCCAAAATCAGAGACGGTCTCGTCGGCGCGTTTCTATCTGGGAGAGATTAATTTTTATGCGTCCAATTACAATCTGGCGCTGACGGATTACACTCTCATCGAAAATGATCCCAAGCTCGGAACGGATGCGCGTCGCCGCATTGTCCAATGCCTTTTTTACCTGGAGGATTATTCCACCGCCCTGGCGAAACTGGGAAGAATCCCCAAATCCGAATGGAACCTTGAGTTGCAATTGCTATTGGCAAGCGTGCATTTCAACCAAAAGAACTATCAGCATGCTCTGATCGAATATACAATCGCGGAAAACATGGCAACCACGCCACAAAGCAAGACCGAGGCTCAGAGCTACAAAGCCTACACCCTCTATTACCTGAAACGGTTCAACGACGCCTCCGCGCTGTTCTATGATCTATCCAAGCTTAGCGCCAGTCCGGACATCTATCTCTATCAAGCGGCAAAATCCGCCTACCAGGCTCGCAACTATAAGCATGCTTTGTATTTATACGACATGCTCATCGATGAATACCCAGATTCGCCGTATTTCTTGAAAGTCCTCACTGAAATGGCATATTCAAACTATAATCTGGGGCTCTATGAAGTTGCTTTCGCAGACTGGCTGAATATCCTAAGGCGCTACACGGCGGTCACTTCCATCTCTGTCGAGGATCAAAACCAGCTTGAGGATATCTTCAACGGCATATCGATCTCCCTGTCCCATTTGAAGGATATGCAATATGTCGTCGATCTGATAGGGATGGTGGAGACATTCAACAGCGAATACATCAAGTTTGAGCTTCAGTTCATCCTCGTCAAGCAATACGCGGACACTAAACAGTGGCGCGAACTCTTGGCGGAGGCGGAAAAGATCCGGCAAAACTACCCGACTCGCCGTCATAACGAGCTTGAGCTCCTGATGGCGGAATCGCTCATCCGTTTGAACCAAGCTGCACGGGCGGAAAGCCTCGTGAGCGACATCGACACGGAAACTATTTCTACCGAAAACCTCCTGCGCTTGGGTGAGCTTGCACTGCTAACCAAGGATTATGAAGTTGCCATGGAGAAATATCTCCAAGCCTTTGAACGGCAAGCGAGTCCGGCTCTGTGGGTGGATATTCTCGATCTCTCTCAAAAGCTTGATTTTAATGATTTTGAGCGGACCTGGCAGATGGGCATGCAGAGGAACTATGCTCATTCACAAGCACGCATATTGCGTCTGAACTATCTGATGTACAGTAAGTTAGATGTGGAAGCCGAAAACTTGGCAAATTTGATCCTCGATACGGACAACAACCAGTATAACCGCGCACAGGCTGAGACCGCCAAAGGAACGATATTCTACCAAAGAAAGGACTTTGTCCGTGCCATTAGTTCCTTTCGCAGGATCCGGCTCATCTTTAGGGATTTTCCCGATATCCTTGTCAATGCACATTATTATTACATCGTCAGCCTCATTCAGAACGGCGCTCTCAAAGAAGGACAGCTCGTGCTCTGGGAAGTCCAGATTCAATTCAGCGATGATCAGATCATCTCGATCAACAAGCTCCTGGACGATAAAAGATGACGAAGAGCCTCCTGATTCCGATCCTCTTCGCGTTTACGGCTTTTGCCCTCGGACAGGTGCAAACCCTCCCGGAAGTTGAGATTCAGGGCGACGCCAAGATCAGGTTACCATTGATCAAGAAACCGGTGACACTCGAGCATATAGTCAGCGATGCCGATTCACTGCCCAGTTATTATCCTTCTTCATTACCGGAATCTGAGTATGGGCGGTCATTGCTTTTTCATCCAGCCCGCAAGGCAACGCTCAAAGCACGGCTCAGCACGGATTTTGGCAGCGAGGTCGCCATCACCTGGTATCCACGTTTGAGACATATACCTCTGCTCAAATTCGACGCTGAAATAGGTATTCCCGGCTCCAAGTGGTTATATCAAAGGGAAGAGCTTGATCTGGGCATCCGTCTCAGTCCCCGTCTTGGTTTCAACGCCGGTGGGGGATATCAATACGCAGACACCGATTACTATAGAGTCCATGGCTTATACATGAGCCTTGCCAATCGCTATGACAGCCTGCGCATCGGCAGCGTCAAGCTCGCGAACCTGAATACTGAGATCGGCTTTGATCACCTCAACCAACAGATCGAACTCGATGGCTTGGGTGGAGACCATATCTATTTGCGTCATAAACACCGCCTGAAGTGGGATAAACATCAGCTACAGAGTAGCTTCCTTCTTGCATCAAACGCCACCGGCATCGCTTTGCAATACCGTCCGCTCTACAGTATCTGGAAACTACCGAGGCTGGAGTATGTCATGTTGACCGATTTCCGTCATATCATTCCAAGCATCGCCTTTTCCCATAGGTTCGATCCCGGCAGAAATCTCATCCTCGATGTGGAGAGCAGTCCCTACATCGAAACGGCTTCCCAAAACGAGCGACTGAAGGAATATAAATGGTTTGCTTTGGGAACTTACAACCGCGTCTCATCGGTTCCGCTCAATCTCAACGCGGATATCTATTACTGGGTTCCTTCCATACAGCGCTTGCCGCATGGCAGAAGCATCTATAGCTCACGCCTTGGCAGGATCGGCATATCACATACAATGCGTTATATTCTTGATGCCCCAACGCTAGACGGTGGCGGTTATCTGAGATTGCCACGGGTGCGCTATACCGACGTTTTTGAGAATATCAGCGTGCTCAAATTCGATTATCAGCTCTGGGGAACAGATCTAAGCCAAAGCCTGCAGCTCAATATCTCTCATCTGCCGGATCAGGAGATGAAAGCCAAGCCCTATACACCTCTCTACACATCGCGCAGCGAGCTTTCCAGACGCGTTTACGACATCGATTTCAAGCTTGGTTTCGTGGCTGAGTATTTTGTCAAAGATCACCTTGGTGAGAATCTAAAACCGGTGACCGATCTCAGCCTCGGAGGTGAATATCGAGTCTGCAAAAACGGAACCGTCTTCACCACGCTGGAAAATATCTTTGGCACTCCCTACCACAGCTACAAAGGTCTTCCTACCAAAGGTAGAAACCTCGTCGCCGGTTTCCGCTACTTGCTCTACTAAAGGATTTGGAGTTCGCGGAATGTGTGAAAATTATCGCTTGAGCAACTCATTGAAAGAGAAGTGCAAGAATGAACGATAGGGTCAGAAAGTATCTCTATCAGGCGGCTCGCTACTTCTTTGGTGATTTCAACGGAGTGCAGGTGTTTCTCTATCCCGGTTTGCTGTTCTATCTGATCGACCGTGAGAGCCTGCTTCAAGTTATCACCCGGTTGTTTTTGATCAACGTGCATTATTTCCCGATCAGCATATTCTTTATGTTGATGATCTATGTCGGATTCATTATTCTCAAGAAATACACCATGTATTTCACGGACAATGTCCGGCGCTCAAATACCGACCGCGAGCTATTCAAAGCATTCATTATTGATCTGCACGAAAAGCTTTTGGTCGTGGTCGTGATCTTCATGCTCGCCTATGTCTTTGCCGCTTTCATGAAATACTTCTATGGTTTCCGGGTGCCGATGAAAATGATCTTTCCGATGGCGACGCGAGTCATCTGCATATTTCTGATCGTTTATTATTATTTGGCACATGTGTGGACGGAACCGATCCGCCTCTGTGGCCATAATCTGAAATATTCACGGTTGCGTCTGATGGTATTTATCAGACGCAATCCTTTCTCGTTCATACGCTTTAGCATCGTGCTCACGTTGATGATCATGATCAGCAGCAAGCTCTATTATGGCATAGTCCAGTATGTTTTACATCCAATATTGACCGATCTTTCCGGTGGAAGGGAATCTGCATTTACTTTCATCCTCATCCCCCTTGAAGGAAGCTCTGCTCTGGTCTATAACGTCCTTGTAATCTCCGCAGCATTCATTATCTCCAACCTGTTTTTCGCTCCGTTGGTCTATGGCGTCAACCTCTTTGCACATCAATATCACCCTTTAAATATGAGATACCAACCCCATGCCTAAACAACGCGCCAAAAGGAAAAAAACCGGCAAAGGGAAAAGCAAAGCCTCGAATATCGGCGTCTTCATCGTTGTCGGATTGATCTGTGCAACGCTCGTGTGGTACATCATCCGCGACACGTCGATCTTGGAAAGAAGCAAAAACGACGAGAAGTCAGAACAGGAAGCCACCGCTCCAGGCGCAAAGGGAAAAAACTCCAACAACGGGTCACAGATATCTCCGACCGATTTATCCGCTGCCCCTGCTGAACAAAGCCTGGATCTCATCATCGAATCCACCCTCGAAAACATGGATATCGCATCCCACATCTATCGTCGGCAGACAAAGCCAGATAGCTATATCTACAACGTCCCCCTCAACCGCGGAGAGATGGAGATGAATTATGCAAACATGCTATTCAAGGGCTATGTCGAGCGTGGGGGAGGAGTGCTTGACACCGCTATCGAAAGCGGTAGCAAACAGATCATGACCTTTAGTAAAAAGGGAGACCCCAAGAAATATCAAGTTGTCCTCTATTACGATTCCAAGCCCTATGCCACAAAAATCACGTCGCGTAATATCGCCATCGTCGTGGATGATTTTGGCACCATCGGCGGCGAGCTTTTGGAGGGCTTCTTAGACCTGCCGCCAGAAGTTACGTTCGCCATCTTTCCGGAAATGCACAATAGCGTCCACACCATGGATAGAGCCCATCAGCAAGGACGCGAGAGCATCATTCACGTGCCGATGGAACCTATCGGCTTCCCCAAGGTCGATCCCGGTAAAAACGCCATCCTCGTCCAAATGAAGGATGGCGAGATCGACCGTCTGATCAACCGCTTTATCAATAATATGCCGCTCTGCATCGGCATCAACAATCACATGGGCAGCCTTGCCACCACCGATCCGGACATCATGCAAGCCGTCATGATTACCGTCAAGGCAAGGGACAGGATATTTCTCGACAGCCGCACCTCAAACGTCTCAGTGGCATATCAGACCGCTCAGAAAGCGCATATTCCCGCTTTTCGAAACGACATCTTTCTGGATTCTCCGGATATCAGCAAAAAAACCATGGACGCCAAGCTGGAACAGATCATTTCCATGTCCGCAACAAACAATAGCATCATCGCCATCACGCATTGTCATAACAAGGACAAACTTGTCTATTTGCGGGAGTTTATCGCCCGCCTCAGAAAAGAGGGCTTTAATCTGGTTCCGCTTTCCAAGATCGGAAAGTATTCGGTTCCGCAAATCTTGTGAGTTGATATGAACTTCTTTACTTCGATATTAATGGGCATTTTGCAAGGGCTGACGGAGTTTCTCCCCGTGAGCAGCTCCGGGCATCTCGTTTTAGCGGGTCATCTCTTTGGTATCAAGGAAGATGGCAATATCCTATTTGAAGTGTTTTTGCATCTCGGCACGCTGATGGCAGTACTCATCTATTTCCGCAAGACTCTGTGGGACTTGGTAGTATCTCTCACAAGCTGGCGCGGAACCTTGCGCAGCCAGGTGCATCGCCACAACCGCCTCATCCTCCTCTATCTGATCATCGCCACGATCGGTACGAGCATAATCTATTTACTTTTCGGGGATTTCTTCAAGTCCTTGTATGACAAACCGATGGTTGTGGCATTTATGCTCCTTGTCACCGGCAGCGTGGTTTTCATCTCGGACTACGTCAAAACCGGATCAATCCCTTCAAACTCGATGGGAATCATACGAGCGCTCATAATCGGTCTGGCACAGGGGCTGGCGATCATCCCGGGTCTATCGAGATCGGGCGCCACTATCGGCACCTCGCTGTATTGCGGGCTCAAACGCAAAGACGCTGCATATTTTTCCTTCCTATTGAGCATTCCCGCAATTTTGGCGGCGAATATCAGTGAGTTCGGTGCTTTGCGCCAGCTCGAAACAAAGCAGTTTTCCATCTATCTGGGTGGATTCCTCGCTTCCTTTGCAGTGGGCTATCTCGTCATGTCCATTCTCATCCAATTGATCCAACAAAACAAGCTGAAATATTTTGCCTATTACTGTTGGTTTATCGGACTTTCTGCCATCACTCTGTTGTCCATGAACTAAGCATAATGAGCGCGATATCCATCACCGCCCAGGAATTTGACCCCTCCATCGTGGAGCTTGGCAAGTCTTTTCTGATCATTGGCACTGACGCGTATCTCATAGACCAGGTGTGCGACGCCGTGCGCATAGTCCTCAAAGATAAGTTTGGTGCGGATATCATCATACTTTATGCAGACGAGATCAAGATCGCTGAATTGAATGATCATCTGGATAGCTTTTCCATCTTTTCCACTGCCAAGTTGCTCTTCATCAAAAACGCGGATAACCTAAACGTGAACACGAAAAAGAAGGAACTACAGGCATTGGCGGATTATTTTTCTGCGCCGTCCGAAAACCAGAGCATGCTCATCGTCGCCGAAAAGGTCGATCTGCGCACCTCCGCTTGGAAGAAGATCAAAGAAGGTTGCATCCACATTTTATGCGATCCTCCAAAGTATGGGACTGCGATCCGCCCCTGGCTCGAAAAGCAGCTTCGCGCCCATGGTAAAAGTATGGACAGCAGAGCGATCGAAACTTTCTGCTCGCGCATCGAGCTGGATTATGCAAATGCCAATAACGAACTGACCAAGCTGATCCTGCTCAATCTCGATTCCAAGCTGATCAAGGAAGCGGACGTTTTGATCAGCATCGGCAGCTCGCGCGTGGGAACTTTGATCGATTTTTATCGTGCGATGGGCACCCGCAACCCAAAGAACTGCCTCGAATTGCTCGAACGTATGCTCAATTCCGAATGGGAGGCATTGCAGGTCTCTTATCACCTCAATAAATTCTATAACATCATCTGGCGGATATTGTTGCTCAAACAAAACCACATCACTCCAGCCGAGATCCTCAAGACCCATCTGGCAGAACTGTATCCCAGGCAGAGACAGGAGTTTATCAATTTCTCAAAAAATTATAATCTTGCCGATATTGAAAACGCCTTGTCTCTGCTTTTGGATACCGATTCCAAGATCAAGCTCAGCGCCGCCCAACCCGCAGTGCTTCTCGAGATGTGCCTTTTGGGGATCTTGGCGGCAAAATGAAAAAACATGGCGTTTTACTACATATCAGTTCTCTGCCGGGAGATTTCGGGATCGGAGATTTTGGTCCTGCCGCTTACCGGTTTGCCGAATATTTAGCGCAAAGAAAATGTGCCTACTGGCAGATATTACCACTAAATCATTGCGGTTACGGCAATTCACCATATAATCCTATCTCGGCGTTTGCATTAAATCCATATCTGATCAGTCCGGAATTGCTCTTTCAGGATGGGCTTATCGAATATGATGATCTGATCTCTGCAAAGCATCCATCCTCGCCCCAAATCGCCTTCGAAACGGTTTTCAAAGCAAAAGACAAGCTTTTCCGCAAAGCGGGGGAAAACTGGCTAATAAACCACGACGTCCATGCTTTCATCAATGAAAACGCCTATTGGCTGAAACCATATATTGCATTCACCACCCTGTGCAAGCTCTATGAGGATTGCACCTGGAACAGTTTCGCGCCCCAGCACAGACGCTATTCGGATCAGCTCTATGACAAGCTGATGGAGGATTTCTCCACCGGAATGCTCAATACGGCAGCCTGTCAGGCAATCCTCGAAGATCAGATATCTCGCTTCAAAGCGGTTTTGATCGAAAATAACATCACCCTCATTGGTGATATGCCGCTCTACCTATCCCTCCACAGCACTGAGGTTTGGGCACATCAGGAGCTCTTTGAACTGACCGAAAACGGCGAGCCCACAAGCGTGGCAGGCGTTCCACCCGATGCCTTTGCCGAGGAGGGACAGCTTTGGGGAAACCCAATTTACAGATGGGAGACGATGCGCCATCAACGTTATCCGCTTTTCACCGCTCGCATCGGACACGCTCTTAAGTTTATCGACCGCTTGCGTTTGGATCATTTCATCGGATATGTGAACTATTGGAATGTGCCATGTGCTTGGGACGCTAAAACTCAAAAACATATCCTGCCGGAAGATGCCAGAGGCGGAAATTGGATCCCTGCTCCGGGAGATGATTTCTTTGGTCATATCTGCTATCATTTTTCCGCCGATCGTTTCATCGCCGAAGACCTTGGCATCCTAAACGAAGAGGTTTGCCGCATCCGCGGGAAATATGGCTTCCCCGGCATGATCATCCTACAGTTTTGCTTTGAAGAAAGCGTACCACGGGTACATGAATATCCTTTTGACCGCTATCTCTATACCGGAACGCACGACAATCCGACCATACGTGAATGGTTCGAAGCACTTGAACCAGAATCAGATAGCTATAAAAACTTAATGCAGTATGTGAAAGAAAATCCGCATATACTTGATCCGCAAGCGGATGAGCAGGAGATAAGCTATAGAATTGATGATTTCATCAAAGCCGAAAACATCCACAAACTGATGATAAACATCACACTAACATCAGGTTGCGAAAAAATTATCATTCCCATGCAGGATATTCTTGGGCTGGATTCCTACGCTCGGATGAATATCCCCGGTACCGCACTTGGTAATTGGCAATGGCGTATGACTGAAAATTTGGTTCTTTGATGACCGATTCTGCCGATTTGCCAAGCATCGCCCCTGCGATTACTCAAACCGTCATATCCAACCTTCCACCCTGCTATCTATTCATTTTTCAGTGATCTAACAGTATCACAATGACAATCGCCTCGATTGTCCACCCTACTCACCACTCGAGACGTGTGAAATTACAAATCTGACTGCCAATTGACTCTCCAAATTGACTTCCAATTTGCACACCACCGCAACATCGGCATGTTGCGCTACATCCAAAGCGTAAATCAAGCGTTAATCAAGCGTTAATCAAGCGTTAGTTTTATTACGCTTGATTAACGCTTGATTAAGGATTGATTAACGCAGCCAAGGCGGAGAGCAGTGTAGCGCAGCATGCCGATGCTGCGGAAGCGACTGGGATAAAATGAATTGAACATGGAGGACGCGGATCGGTATGATCTAGGTCAAATAGTTTCCAGATTGCTCTTGATAGTGGAGTGCAGAAACTCGCTGAGCTTGTGTTTGTCCCGATAGATGGGATCAGTGGGAAGGATCGGAGGCAGTATCTTGATCCTGATCAGAGACTTGTGAATCTTTTTGTCAATCTCGAGAATGCGCCAGCTTCCTTTGATCACAAAAGGCACGATGGTCGCGTCTGCCATCTGTGGCAGTTTGAGGCTGCCGAGATGAAATATTCCCATGGTGTCGCTCTTGCTTCTGGTTCCTTCGGGAAAAATCACCAAAGGATGTCCACCACGGATGATGCCGGCGCTGGCTTTGAAGGTTTCCATCGCTTTGCGTGCATTTTTACGATCGATGAACACGCAAGGAATCTCCTTCATCCAGAGGCTCAGGATCGGCACTTTGAAGAGCTCCTGCTTGGCGACGAAACCCACGGGCTTGCCGATGAAACCCAGAAAGGACGGAATGTCAAAGAGTCCCTGATGATTGCCGATATAGCAGATGCTTTCGCTAGCGGGAATCAATTCAGCTCCTTCGATGATAACGCGCGAACCCGTGCTGCGCACCGTTACTCTACCCCAAAAACTCACTCCCGCATGGATCAATCTGCGATATTTCTTTTTGCTCAGGATGAGTTTGAAGGGTACGATAAAGAAATATGCCACCAAGCAAATGAGCATAAATAGCAGAAAGAAGGTTTTCCATAAGAACGATTTAATCGTATTCATGCTGATTCCTTTTTTACTTCCGCAATTGCCAATCTTCATAGATATCCCGCAGGGAGGTGACCCAAGCTCGCTTTCTCTGCGCGTAGGCGATTGTCTTCCAATACAATGAAGACCAGCCGGGATAGTCGATGGGATCGAAACTGGTATTGTGCCACAAAAGCGACAGATGGGATTGATACTTTGCCGCCATATCGATCAAGCGCTTGAGCGAACGCCTTGCCGCATAGCGGGATAGATTCATCGCCCGATGCGAATAGAGCGTTGTGTCCATCACGATCAACGGAATCTCGAGAACGCGGAACGGACGGTTTTCTTCAATATTGAATGGCGAAAATGGAAAGGAAATGCCTGCCCGGAAACCGATGTTTTCCCAGTATCCGAGGGTGGAATCAAATTCGATTCCCGCGTTTTCCAATATAGTGAAGCTCTTTTGATAGTTGAAATGAAGATAATGTGTGCGAAACCCGGTGGGGTTAAATCCAAGAGCGCGAAGTGTTTCGAGTTCCTGCTTCAGAACCTCTGAGTCGAATGCCGATTCCGGGCTGCCATGCAAACCGACTTCCTGCTGGCCAAGCAGATCGATGATTTGCTCACGGGCAACGATGTTGGTGATATAGTTTTGCCGCTCATCAGCAAAGTCATCTCTTGCGAGCAGAAACCAGGTGGATTTGACTCCCGCTTCAGCTTCTTGACGAACGATGTTTCGGACTATCCGCCAGGGATTATGAAACAGATTCTTGTGCAAAGTGTGTCCTATAGCTTTGTAGATCGCTGATAAGGGGCGCCCGAGAAATGATGACGCGTTATACTTAAGGGTTTCCGCTCTCTGTCTTGCCGTCCAAAAATCCCAGTAATCGATATCGTGCGAGAGTGAAACGGCAAAACCGCTGTTCTCTCCCCAATGGATATCTCTCACAAATTCAGGCAGATAGATGCCCATCACATAGAGCAGCATCTGACAATAGACGTCCACGACGGGTACTTCTGTGAAATCCCAGCGGTATTGAAGCGACTGCTTGAAATCCACCCTGTCCTTGGCCTGACCATGAAAGCTCATGATGTATTCGTGCCAACAAGTGAGAAAATAGAATCCGCTGGCAACGATGTCTTTGCGGATCAGACAGTGATCGTTGTCGAAGGAAAAAATCATGCCGTCGCGGGAAAAGAGGAAGGGGATGAATTCGTTCTTATATTGACGGAAATTAACTTTGTCCAAAGGATAGAGCTCCCTTAGCTCAAAGAAATCCGCCGTTTGCTCATTGAAGTGAATCTTGATCGGATATTCCTGGTCAGTGGACATCCCGTAGTAGACGTGCACGCTTTCAAAGTGCGTTCCATAAAGGAATTTCGGGTTCAGGCGGAGTACCGCACAATAGGTGCGTAAGACAAACTCCGCCTTCGGGATATAGCGTATTGGCAGATTGAGCAGGATGACGATATTGGGATATTTTTCCATCTATCTGTCCCTAACACTGACGTTTATGCTCACCCAAGCTCTTTCCTTTTCAGGGGGTTGTCGATCAGCACCTTTGCCAATACTTCCTTCACGTCCTCCACATAAGTGATGTCCATTCCTTCGAGAATATCCGGGGAAAAATCAGACAGGGTCTCCATATTTTCTTTGGGCAGGATCAGTTGACGGATTCCGGCACGTCTGGCGGCAAGCATCTTTTCCTTGAGTCCGCCGATGGGTAACACTTTGCCGACGAGTGTCACTTCCCCTGTCATGGCGATGTCGTGCCGCACTTTTTTACCGGTGAATAGCGATGCCAATGCCGTGGTGAGAACGATACCTGCGGAGGGACCGTCTTTTGGTACGGCACCTGAGGGGAAATGGATGTGGATGTCAAGCTTTTCCAATTCTTTGGGATTGATGTGATACCTCTGGTAGTTTGCTTTCAGGTGCGAAAGCGCAATGCGGGCGGATTCCTTCATCACTTCGCCTAAAAGACCGGTGAGAATGATAGCTCCCTTGCCGGGCATTTTGGTGGTTTCACAAAACAGGATCTCGCCGCCATAGCTTGTCCACGCGAGCCCGGTTGCGATGCCGATCTCGGGTTTGCGGTTTGCCAGTTCCAGTGAGTATTTCCGCGGTCCGAGATATGCCTTGACGTCCGTCCCTTTGATGAGGATATCCTTGTCCACGCCGCTGGCGACCGCTTTGGCGATCTTGCGCAAGATCGATCCGATGCGCCTCTGCAGATTGCGCACTCCGGCTTCGCGGTTGTAATACCTGATCAATTCCTGCAAAGCGCTCTTGTGAATCCTGATGTTTCTATCCGCCAAGCCGTTGGCATCCAGTTCTTTGGGGATGAGATAGCTTTTGGCGATCTGAATCTTGTCGTTTTCCAGATAACTGGAGAATTCTATGATTTCCATGCGGTCTCGCAGTGGCGGAGGAATCGTTTCAAGGGAATTTGCCGTGGTGATAAACAACACTTCGGATAGGTCATAAGCGAGGTTGATATAGTTATCCACAAAACTGTTATTCTGCTCTGGATCAAGCACTTCCAGTAGGGCGGAAGCGGGGTCGCCGCGAAAATCGCGTCCCAGTTTGTCGATCTCGTCGAGCATGAAAACGGGATTGGCGGTGCCCTGACGTTTGATTTCCATCAATATCTTTCCAGGCATGGCGCCGATGTATGTTCTGCGGTGTCCGCGAATTTCCGCCTCGTCGTGAATTCCACCCAGAGACATGCGTATGAACTTGCGGTTCAATGCTCTGGCTACGGATTTGCCGATCGAGGTTTTGCCCGTTCCGGGAGGACCGACGAAGCAGAGGATCGGACCCTTGAGACCGCCTTTGAGCTTTTTCACCGCGATGAATTCCAGGATGCGTTCCTTAGGTTTTTCCAAACCGTAATGATCCTGGGTGAGGATGCGTTCGATCTTTTTCAGATCGAGACGGTCTTTGCTATGAACCCTCCAGGGGAGATTGACGATCCAATCGAGATAATTTCGGATCACTCCATACTCGCTGGAGGCAGGTTGCATCACCGAAAGACGTTCCAGTTCCTCGTAGGCGACTTCACGCACATGGTCTGGAAGGTCGTTCTTTTCGATCAGATCTTTCCACTTGAGGATTTCCTTGCTCACTTCGTCGCTTTCACCAAGTTCACGACGGATGGCGTCCATTTGCTCGCGCAGGTAATAGCGGCGCTGGTCTTCGCTCATTTCGAGCTGGATGTTGCTGCGGATGTGGTTTTCCACCTTCATTTGTTTGATCAGCTCCGCGAGGCAGTTGTTCAAGTATCGATAACGTTCTTTGATATCAATCAGATCGAGAATTGCTTGGCGGTCATCAAGCTGGAGTTCGATGTTTCCGGCGATGATATCCGCCACTCTATCGGCTTGCTTGATATTGCTGAGCCCGGAGATCATTTCCCGGTTCAAAAGTGTGCTTTCCTGCGCGATCTTTTCGAGAAGTTCGAGAGCGATCGCGCGATAGGCGTGGATCTCGGTGTCCTCGATGTTTTGTTCTACGATAGATTCCACATCCACCATGATGAAGGGATCACGCTGCGTGACCTTTTGTAAACGGATGCGGGACGATCCCTGCAAGAGCAGGCTGATCGAGCCGTCCTGATTTCTCAACATGCGCAGGATCGTGACCGCTGTTCCGATCTCATGCAACCCCGTATCCGAGAGCTGCAGCTTATCCCGTTCGAGGAAAAAAGCCATCGCTTTATCGTTGGAAAGCGCGTGATCGATCACCAATTTGGATTCTTCGTCGGACACCACCAAAGGCATCAACAAATAAGGAAACATCACCACGCTGCTCATGTGCAGAACGGGCAAAGTCCTCGGAACCCGGCTGTTCTGATCTTCCATCAGTTGCACTCCTTAAATTTTCGTCTTTAGTTATATGATATAGCGCTTTGTGCAAAAAGGCAAATCACAGGAGATACCAATGCGCCAAGGCTTGGTTTTTGACAAGGACTTTTTTTATGCCTGGCTTAAAGGGTGAGCAAACACATAGGATTAGCTTACCCGGCTCAAGAGCCAATAACGGCTTTTGGGACGCCTTATGGTGGGAGATGAAAGACCTTGTGCCATAGGGAAAGATGATTGTGCTTGACGTAATCCACCAATTCCTGAGATTGAACGCGAGTCGCCTTATCAGCGAGTCTCTTTACAACTTTGACAGACATAAGTAAATAAGAGGATACTATGAGAAATTTGAACCCGCATAACGAGATCGGGCGCATCTGCGCATTCATTCGCGACTATCTGGAAAACAGCGGATTCGAAAAAGTGATTCTGGGACTTTCCGGAGGGATCGATTCCTCCGTTTCTGCTGCTTTGGCTGCACGGGCAATCGGTGCTGAAAATGTGATCGGAGTGATGATGCCCTATCGAAACAGTCATCCGGATTCTTTGGATGACGCCACCGAATTGGCAATACTGCTACACATCGAACATCATGTGGTTTCGATCAGCAGTATGACCGATGCCTATTTTGCCGGTTTCGAACCGGAAGCCACGTTGCTCAGACGCGGTAACTGGATGGCGCGCATGCGGATGTGCGTCCTCTACGATCTTTCGGCAAAATACAAAGCTTTGGTAGTGGGAACGAGCAACCGCACCGAACTCTTGGTAGGGTATTTCACCCAACATGGGGATGCCGCCTGCGCCATCGAACCCCTCGGACACCTTTACAAAAGCGAGGTTTGGCAGCTTGCCCGCGAGCTGAATATCCCAGGCAAAATCATCGAAAAGACCCCCTCCGCTGACCTCTGGGAAGGACAAACCGACGAAGCCGAAATCGGCTTGCGCTATAATGAGCTTGATCGCATTCTCTTTGACCTCACCGAATTGGACATCAATTTCCGCGCCGGCGGCAATCTCGATTTTCCGCTTGAGAAATATGAGAGAGTTCAGAAGCTGATGCAAAACTCCGCTTTCAAACGCAAACTCCCACCCATTCTGGATTGATCGATGCTGCAGCTACTCAAGAAAGACCGTTGCCCACGCTGCAGAGAAGAACGCGCAGTGCGTCAATGTCCGCGAATCCGAAAAGCGATCGGTTGGCAATGCTGCAACACGTTTCGCCATGATCTCAAATGCCCGGATGAATGCGGTTTCAAACCGCGTTTTAATGACGAAAAACCCAGTCCCTTTCCCGCTTTCAGAGCGGATTCAAACACTGAATTCCGCCACGCTCTGAAGCTCTTCATTGATTTTTGGATCAACAAACCCATCGACAAACTCGATGACCTGAGTCCTCTTACTTGCGCCAAAGACAACAAGGACAAGCTCTTGGCATGGCTGACAGCGTTTCAGTATCCCGCAAATTTCCCCATGGAATACCTGATGGACAAACTCGGCTTTCCCTCCGAGCGGCTTGAGGAATTCACCGATCCGGAAAGCGTCACCATGAAATATCTCGACAACCTCATCGCGCTGGAATGGGATAAGCTGCGCGCGCTTAGCGTCAACGATCTACCGATGGATGATGTGTCAAAGCGCTATGAAGAGATTTTGTCCGCAATTCCCGAATTGAAAAAAGTAAAACACCACAGAGTGATTCAGGGCGGAGTCGCTGATGACGGAGTGACCGCGATGGTTTTCCTCGAGCTAAATTATAAACATGATTGGACTTTGATCCTCAGTTCAGCCTCTGGAGAGTGGAAAGTGCGCCAAAACCTGGCGGGCAATCCGGGGCTTTTTTACAATCAGAATAATATCTACAAAGACATCGCCGAAGCACTCTCCGAAGGCAAGGACGACCTCGTCTGGGAATTACTTCAATCAAACCAAAAGCTCTATCCGGACAGCTCCGACCTCTATTATTACCGCGCGCTGTATTGGCAATTGGTCAAGCAGCCGGATAAGGCAAAGGTGGATTTTTTCAGTTCCATCGCGCTGGATAACGGATTCTATATGCCGATCTTCACGCTCGGAGCGATCTATTTGAGCGAAAAGAACCCCGCTGAAGCGCTGATCTGGTTTGATATCCTCCACGATCGACATCCCGAGGATATCAATGTGACGAACAACCTCGCCGCCTCACTTGCCGGAAAGGGTGAAACGGGCAAAGCGATCGGGCTCTGGAAACGGATTCTGACCATCGATCCCAACTATGAACTGGCAAAGAAAAACCTCGAACGCTATGCCGATGGATAAACACCTCAAATATATGAAACTCGCCATCCGCGAAGCTGAAAAAGCGCGCGGGACTTGCTCCCCCAACCCTTTTGTGGGAGCGGTGATTGTGAGAAACGATGCAGTGATCGCCAAAGGTCACACACAAGATTACGGTGGCGACCACGCAGAAGCTGACGCACTCAAACAAGCCGGGAAACAAGCTCGCGGAGCCAGTCTCTACGTCACTTTGGAGCCCTGCTCCCATTTTGGCAAAACTCCCGCTTGCACAGAGGCGATCATCAAAGCTGGTATCAGACGCGTCTTTTTTGGTATAAGGGATCCGAATCCGCTCGTGAAAGGCGATACCGATAATGACTTTTCCACCCCCGGAATCCTATCCATGCAATACGCCGGAATCGAAGTTCAAGGCGGGCTTTTGAGTGAAATGATAGAGCTTCAATTGGAATCCTACCTCTGTCGTACTCTGAAACACAGACCTTTCGTGATCTGGAAAGCGGCGCTTTCTATCGATGGAAAATATGCCGCGAACGACGGCAGCGCGAGATGGATTTCAAACGAGAAATCCCGCAGGGAAACCCACCGGCTCAGGGAAGCCGCGGACGTCGTTTTGACCGGTATCGGCACCGTGCTTGCAGACGATCCGCAATTGCACGTCCGCTTGAAAAACCCCAGGCACCAACCCATGATCGCGCTGCTCGATCCATATCTGGAGATCCCTCTTGACGCAAAACTAATCTCCGGTATCGATACCAATCCGCTGACCATCTTTCATGGCAAGGAGATATCGGATCAGGAAAAGCACGATCGTCTTCAAGCCCTTGGCGCTATTCTGATCTCAGTTCCTGCCAAAGCGGAAAAGCTCGATCTGATTTCCGTCCTCAAACTTCTTTTTGAACAAGGCACAAACAGCGTCCTGCTCGAATGCGGCAGCAAACTCGCCTCATCATTCTTTGCCGAAAAGCTGGTGGATAAATGCCACATCTTCTTTGGCAACAAGCTCCTCGGAGGCAGAAAAGCCATCCTGTCTGAGCTTCCCATAAACAACATCAAAGACGCCATCGAGCTCGATATCAAGATCATCAGCAAGCTTGAAAACGACATTCACGTTGTTGCCTATCCGATTTTCTCATAGCACCCTAAAACAAAATGCATTATATTGTTTTCAGAAGCCGCTATGGTTTCGATTGAACAAGAATACACTTCCTGGAGGAATAAATGAAAGTTATCCATTATGATCAGGTGGAGCTCGAACCCGTTTATGCTGATGGCGCCCAAGGCGCAAAGATCCGCTGGCTGGTTGCACAAAAGGACGGAGCGCCAAATTTTGCCCTGCGCATGTTTGAAGTGGAACCGGGAGGATACACTCCCTATCACCAACACGACTGGGAACACGAGCTTTTCGTCTTAGACGGCACAGGCGCTTTGGTGACCGAGCGCGGGGATACTCCCTTTGCCGCAAACGACGTGATGTATGTGGATCCCAATATGCTGCACTCATTCAAGAATACCGGCAATGGCGTCTTGAAGTTTCTCTGCATCATCCCGCATGAGCAGCCCATCGTCAAGAAAACCCTCAACCCCTTTGCTGGCGGCGAAGCTAATAACTGTTAGATTATCAATATGTTAAGTGAAAAGAATCTCAAGTTCTTGACCGATCTTGTCAATGCTCCCAGCCCCTCCGGATTTGAAGCTCCGGCTCAGAAAGTGGTGCGTCAATATCTTTCGCCGATTGCCGATCAAATCAGTTCAGACATCAATGGAAACCTCATCGCTGTCAAACATGGCAGCGGAAAACTCAAGGTGATGGTGATCGGACACGCGGACGAGATCGGCATGATCGTCAACCACATCGACGAAAATGGTTACATTTATGTGAAAACTCTCGGCGGTTTCGACGTCAACATCCTGCCCGGCTTGAGGTTGGATATCTATCATGAGGACAAGGTTCTCCGCGGTATTATCGGTAGAAAACCGGTACACATGATGCGCGGCACGGACGACAATCCCAAGCTCAAGCTGGAAGACCTGTGGATCGACATCGGCGCAAAAGACAGAGAGGATGCTCTCAAGAAAGTTTCCTTCGGAGACATTATCACCTATCACGCCGATTTTGAGATGCTTTCCGAGGATTTGGTCGTCACCAAAGCCACGGACAACAAAGCTGGAGTCTATGTCGCCGCCGCGGTGATGGCAGAACTTTCAGGGAAGAAACTCAAGGCAAATTACTATGCCGTCTCCTCCGTCGGCGAGGAAACCACGATGAAAGGAGCAAGCACGAGCGCGTATCAGATCGAACCGGACATCGCCATCGCGGTGGACGTGACCTTCACATCGGACATTCCCGGAGCGGACAAACGAATCTTTGGCGAATTGGCTTTGGGCAAGGGACCGACCATCAGCATCGGCGCCGCTTTGCATCCGGTGATCAAGGACAGATTGATCGCTGCCGCGGAAAAAGCAAAGATCCCATATCAACTGGAAATAGCGCCAGGCAGGACTGGCACGGACGCGGATGCCATCCACGGTCTGGGAAATGGTACCGCCACCGCAGTTATTGGTATTCCAAACCGCTATATGCACTCCCCCAATGAAGTTATCTCACTGAGCGATCTGGACAACGCGGTCAAGATGGTCGCTGGATTCATCCTCGCTTTGGATGACAAGATCGTTCTTGAGCGCTGAGGAAGACAATTTCAAAGAGCGAACTTTCGATAATCGAAACTCCTCCTTTATGACTTCGGCAAAATAAGTGTTGACGCATATAGCCTCTTCATACAATTGGCGGTCAGAGGTGAAATCATCTGGTTTTTTCTTCTGCAAATAGTTTAATATTCAAGGAGATAACAATGGCGAAAAATCATCGTGGTAAATTGCTCAGAGTCATGCCTTTTCACGGACGCGGAGAATGTCCCGTTTGTCACCGCACCGGCGTAAAGGTCACACACGAAGTCAAAGCAGACGGCAAGACGCATAATGTTTGTAAAATCTGCAAGGGTGTTTCACCCGATAAATTGAGCGCATAAGCTTATATGGGAACGGGTTGCAAAACAAGCCGTTCCCTTTTTTTATTAAGGGCATAAATTAAGCGATGAGAGCCATCAAAGAACTGGGGCAAAACTTTTTAATCAATCCCTCCATCGCGGCAGCCATTGCCGGTTTTGCCAATCTCACCCCCGGAGACAGAGTCTGGGAAATCGGCCCCGGAATGGGCATCCTCACCGGCGAACTGATTGAGCGTGGCGCCAAACTCACTGCTTTCGAGCTTGATCGCCGCATGGAAGAACCCCTCATCGAGAAATATGGCGAACGCTTTGAGCTCGTGATGCAGGATATTCTTAAGCTCGATTGGCAGGAACAAATCAATCAGGAACCCGCCAGAATCAAGCTCGTGGCAAATATCCCCTACCAGATCACTTCTCCTCTTTTGAACCTGATCGAACGCCATCACCAGAGCTTCGAGACCATCGTATTGATGGTGCAAAGGGAAGTGGCTCACCGGCTCGCGGGGTCGCCGAATAACAAGGATTATGGTTTGATGACGATCAAGCTGCAGCTCATTTTCGATATCAAACTTTTGCTCGATGTTGGGCGCGAGGAGTTTGATCCCGTCCCCAGGGTCGATTCTGCCGTGATCTCTCTTGCGCAAAGAAAAGATCCACCCTTGATCAAAAATCCGCTCAAATTTCGTCAGATCGCCACGGTCGCCTTTGCTAACCGCCGCAAAACGATGCGAAACAATCTATTGGCTTTGATCCCACGAGAGCGCGTCGCCATCTTGGAACAGAGCAGCGGCATCGATCTTTCCCGTCGTGGAGAAACCCTCAGTGAAGCTGAATTCATTATTCTCAGCGATCATATTTAACATTCTTGCCACTTGCCTGATTGCGGATAACAAAGCGCTCGAGTTCTATTTTTCCGGCAGCGACAACGTCATTGCGATCGAAAACAAGCTTCAATATCAGATCACGCCGTTGGCAAACGGAATCATCAACATACGGGGCTTTTCCTCGAACGAAAAGCGCATCAGTTTCAATCAAAACAGCAAGAAATCCCTGCTTGAGCTTGATTTCGTCATGGACAAACGCTTGCTGCGTCATCGATTTCTCTCAGGCTACGAGTATCTTTATGATCACAGCGACCTCGAGCAGGAACTTTCTCCTTACGTCAATAAAACGGCTTTTCTTGGCTATGGCATGGATTTCGAACCCCTTGACAGCCTGGAGCTGAGTTTTGGATTAAAGGGACATATTCGCAAGGAGCAAGACCGCTATCTGATGGGAAACATCCTGTCCAGCGATGGATATCAGGCTTTTGGAGGAGCTCGATTCGCCGCGCGGATCCGAGCCACGGATATTGGCATCCATTTCAACGCCGATCAGAAAAAGCTCGATTGGGAACACTTTGATTATGCCGGAGCGGCTGCATATCTCAATCACACCCGCGAAACTCTCTTTTGGCAAAACAGCTTATCCATCAATCACCGCAAGGACGACCTCTATGTCCTCACCCGCAGCTTGGATATTCGAAATCCCAGTTTCTATACCTTGTCCGACGCACAGGTTCGCAACGCTCTGTCTTACAATGGTATTGCCGAATTTATGCCTGCCGGTTTTCTCCGCTTGACCTTGCAGGAATACTTCTCGCAAAGGATAACCGAACTGGAAAATAATATCGTGCGCAACAACGGCGATTATATCAATCAGGCAGCTCTGAATATCGAAATTTTCCCGCTGGAAAAGATCAACTTGCGATCCCGCGTCCAACACAGCTTTGCGATCAAGGACTTCAGCTTTTCCCGAAAAACGCGTCACACGGAAAACCGTAGCATCAATACCATGCTTGCCTATGAATACAGCCACGGCGATTCACTCTCCGTATCGGCGAATTTTGATCTGCAACGCACCAGTTATCCGGATGACGATCACCGCTGGGACAACGATTTGCTCTCACGAAGCTTCAGAATCGGAAACGTGCATTACTACAAAGAGCGTATCCGCTTAAGCACCTGGCTAAATTGGAACATCCGCGACGACGTCTATATTGACGGAGTCCTCTCCTCAAACAACAAGCAGATCCACAGCATCAGCATGATGCCGGATTGCGCCATCCTCCTGGGTGACAGATTGATGTTCAAGCAGAGTTATCAGATCAGAACGGACTATAAGGACTATACCTACGAAGCCAGTAAACAATCGCTGTATCGTCAACTGACATATAAATATAACCTCGTTTTTGACAGCTTTCCCCTAATCGCCCGATCCGGTGACCAACGTTGGCTCGATCTTCCCTATCGCAGTACCGGAATTGGTGCCTTGATGACGGATATGTTTTTTGGATATGAGCAGAACGAATATGGCGACATGCTGAGTAGCGGAGTCTATTCGATCGATTTAAAGAACAAGCGCTATAGTGCGGGATTCACTCTCAAACACGACATCCAAAACCTCTATTACATCCTTGAACCAAAGTATTCCTGGGGTTCATGGAAAGAATACTACCTCCTCATCGGAGCCGCCTGGCAATTTAATAACCAATCGCTTTTAGAGTTTTCCGTTAATCCCGTCGGCGATATTCTTGATAAACTCGACTGGCGAACGACTGTGAATCTCAACCTGCGTTTCTGAGCCCAAGTTTAGCAAAATAGTGCCCAAAGTTATTGCAATATAGCTCAAGTGGCAGACCGCTGTCGCTGTACCAGTTTCCCTGTGGTCTTCTTCTCGATAGACACAGATGACGCTGATCGATATGATCATCATGATCATTGAAATCTGAATCGAAATAACTTGTTCACCCGTTCACTCGTTCACATCTTGTCAAGTCCTAATATAGTTGACACTAGGTTGCCACTTTTTGCGATAGCGCTACACCCCTCCATAGTATGCCCCCCAAGCGAAGTTTTCGTGCAGATCAACAAGCCACTGGATACGCGTGAATCCTGTGAGTTAT
>JAUYAR010000019.1 GCA_030693415.1 Candidatus Cloacimonadaceae bacterium
GTATTTGCCATCGAAGCTGGTGAATGCGGCATTGCCTTTCCATTCCATACCACTCTTCTTGGCTATGAATTCGAGATAGCTTTCAATCTCCGCATAAAGCTTGATCTTATCTGCGATGATGCGCTTCTGAAGCCTGATTACCCGATCAAGAGTGTTGTTGACTACTGTATCCTGTTTGAGCATCTCGGACTTGATTACAGAGACCGGGATGGCTCGACCTTGGGCATCGATCTTGGTACGTTCTGCGGTCGCTTTCGCTTTGGGTCTGGTTTGATTTTCCATGTGAGTTCTCCTTGTGGTGATTTTCTAAAAGTGGTTATTTATCTGTTTGATTATCGTTTTCTGGCTTAAGTGCGTGCTTCTTGATGTAATTCTGCAGCATAGCGATAACGGCTCTGCGCTCTGGTTTATTGAGCAGGTTCCAATGGCTCTTGTTATAGTGCTTAATCATGAAGGCTCTTAGGTCGGAATCAGTCCAAGCTGCCTGTTTCATGAGTGAGAACATGTAGTTCCCTTGTTTGTCGAAGGTGAATTCATAGGGACGCCCATGCTTCCGATAACTGATCATGATTGACTTCAGCTCCAGCAGACGCTCTTCAGGCAGTGCCGAGAGCGATTCTCCAAAACCGAGACCATTCATGATGAACTTGAACCCATCCAGGGGCCAGTGGAACTTCTTGACCCGGATGGCATGGATTTGTTGCCGTAGTTGTCTTTCCCGTAGTTCCCGTTCCATAGAATGCTCCCTCTGTTATTGTGTTTTGAACTTAGTTAATAACGCTTCACATTGTTTAGCTAAGCGATCCCAGGCTTTCTGGTTCTCACGGGCAATTTTTTGCTTTTCCAGTTCAAACATGCGGTCACGCTCATCCCGGTGAGCTTTCCGTTTCGCCTTCTCAATTGCTCGTCTCTGTTCAAGTTTTTCCTGACGCAGACGCAGCTTATCTTCATCAACTTTCCGGACTGATGGGGGCCTATTAGTCTTATGCGAAGTTGCATAGTAATCGTTGTATATCTTGCAGATTGCACCCTTGATGATGTTCATACCCAAGTCGTTCAATCTATCCCTTGATTTAACACAGTACCCATCAGCACTGAAGCCGAGAATATCAATAGATGCCAAGGCTTCCATATAGACATAAACCCACTGACGGCTGCGGGGGTAGTCCTTTGCCACTTCTCTAATCGTATAGAACTTGCCTATCTCAATGTGATCCAGGAGCGATCTGGCAGCAGCCGGATCGAACCTCCACTCGCCCTTCTGCTTATATCCCACTACGGGATTGTAGCGATTGTTACGCACATAGATGCCATCCTCAGGCGAGATCAGCTTGATAGTCTGATCACTATAGAGTCTGTCCAATATCGGCTGCACCAGGCTGATATCTTGAGCCGTCATCTCCGCTGCCAGGTCTGCTGTGAAAGGATGATTGTAGAGATTGACGAAGTTCAGGATCAACTCGGTTGGGCTCATAAGGCGGTACTCAAGTCGATAGCGGAGACTGCCATATCGGGTTGCTTCTTTTGCTCATTCTCGATGATGTACATCACCTTCATGGCTTTACGCAGGTTGCCTCCACTGTTGAAATCGATCTTCTCGATCACTTCTTCTGTTACCTCGACCTCCATTACTTCTCTGGCAACCAGTTCTAAGTCCCGTCTGGAGATCTGTTGGAACTCATAGAAGGAATTGCACCTATCGAAGTAATGGGCATTGATCTGCGAGAGCCTATCCATTGCGTTCTGCATGCCGACCAGGATGACCACAGTCAGGGTCTCATCCACGATGTCCCGGATCGCTCCCAAGAGCTTTTCATGCGAGAAGGAATAGTCGATCTCATCGATTACGATGACCGTATCTTTGTGATCCTCAAGTATCCGCAGGATGAGCTGAAGCAGGTTATTGGCAGTACCTGTCGGGATAAAGGTTCCCATCCTGAACTTGGTGTATAAGGCACTGAGCAGAGACACCATAAATGACTTGGGGGTGGTGGTAGATTCCAGTCTCAGATAGATGTATCCCCTCTGGAATGCCATCCGCTGCGCATAGGTGGTCTTGCCGAGACCGGGACGTCCGAAGAGCAGCCCCAGTCCCACCATCTCCATCTTGGGTCGGTTGAGCAGGAAGTTAATGCAGTCATCCGCTTCCACTACATTGGTTATGGCTACGAGTTTGTTCTGTTTCAAGCTATCCTCCTTTATCTGATGCCCGCACGCTTGAGCATTTCCTCAAAGCTTTTGGGTTTGGGTTTGATTGTTAAATCGTTCTCATCCAGGATTGGTTGAGTGGGAATGGGCACTATTGCCTCAGTCTTATGTAAAGGCTCGTCCCCTCTGATTGGATCGAGTTTGGGCAGGGATTTAACCATCTGCTTTTCCATTGCATTGATCGCCTGATCCCGACTCTGTTTAGGTGGCTCAATCATTGCCGGTTGCTTGAAGATGGGATTGGCATCCAGAGCTTTGGCTTTACGCATGGGGATCATCAGCCTGTCGACTACGATCTGAGTCTGCCTGACCAATATCTTGGTCTTGCGTTCGGTGTTGCGTTGCAGCTTCTTGATCTCAGTGTATTCCTTACGCAGTTCTTTGAAGGAGGTGGGCTGATCTTCTGCGAGTTGGATCATTGGATGCTGAGTCCGGCGTAGCTCTGCCTGGCAGAGGTATTTATCATTGGTGTCATAGACCAGTATCCACCTGGCATCTCCCAGATCGTATCTGATCACTACATCCTTGCCGATGTGATTTACCAGTTCAATATCCCAGTAGAGTAGCTTATCGATGATGATGCCATTGTTACGGATACGCTTCCGTTCCGCACTCAGCATCAGGTTATTGAGCTTACCGGGTACCACTAAACGGTCAGCAGGTAGCTTGGATGAACTGAATACCTGCCAGGGTGTCTTGCCTCCCAGTCCGGAGTGATGATTTTCTCCATAGATGTGCCTGATATAGAAGGCGATCATATGCATGGTCTCTTCAATTGTGGGAGGATGAGCTTCGAATAGCTTCCGTGCCCATTTCTCGTTACGCATCAGGGGAGCAGGTTTATCGTCTATACATGAGCCTCGGAAGGATGAGATAAAGCGTTCAAACTGCTCCTGGAAGGTTCTGAAGAACCGTTCGATAGGTTTAGCTTTGGCATTGTAACTCTTGGCAAAAACCACATTGATCCCGAGGCGGGGGAATATCCCTCCCAGTTCAAGTTCCAGATCATGATCATCCCACTGCTCATGAAAGAGTTTGCTCTTGAAAGCCTTGCCGTTATCCAGATAGATGCGTTTCGGCAATGCTCCCCAGTTCAGGAAGCCGTTTCTGAATGCCACTTGGATGTGATGGCTGTCTTCGGTAAAGGCAAGTGAGGCTCCCACCGGATATCTTGATGCCCAGTCGAAGACCATGATCATTGTCATGCGTTGGGCTTTCCCAGTCTTAGGGTTCATGATATCAAAAGCCAGGTTATGTCCATCGGCTACCCATACATCGCCTACATTCAATAGACTGGCGTCTCGGATAATGGTCTTGACGATGCTTTCAGCTACAGCCTTACTTCCGCTCCGGGCTTGAGTCCAGATGGCTTTATTATTCTGTTCCCAGTCATTGCACCAGCGTTTAAGGGTAGGTGCGCTACTGGGAGATTCGAGGATATCCATTCTGGCTGCGTCCTTCAAACTGCTTATGGCAGAGCCGACCTTGATGTTATTGGGATTGAGCAGCAGGTTGAGCAGGTAGTTCTGTTCAATATAGGTAACTTTGCGACCCCTGATCTGGTTCTTGTTCTTATGTACCAGTGAGAACATATCCCGATTGCTTTCCAGATAGCGTTCCAACCACAGCCGCAGGCATCGTTCATTGCGTTTGCCTAGCAAGGCGTATAGCTCCGAGATCAGCTCTTTTCTATTATAGTCTTCTGTTATGCTCTTCCACTCTTCAACTCTGGACTCGCATTGTTCCAGCCGATAGAGCACGGTCGAGCAGAACTGACCATAAAGCCTGGCTTCGTTTTCATACTTATAAGGTATGTTGTCCGGAGGAGTGAGATCGATATAATCCGACTGGCTGCGTTCTTTGAAGGCAGGTCCCTTAACCGGTACTGGCTTTAGGGTATCTTCGTCAGTCCAGTCTGAGTCCTCTGACTCAAGCTCAGCTTGCGCTGCCTTATCTATCACAGCGATAGTGGTCGTGATAGTCTCTGGAGTATCCGGCTTATCGGTGCCCATGATGTAGTTGTTATAGAAATGGGCATACTCCGAAGAGGTGACGTTATAGAAGCTCATCTGAACCTCCATGCTCGTCAGCTATGGGAGTATAGCCATAAATCAGGGCACTGATCAATAGCTTGCCATCCACTTCGATCTCTGCTTCCACAAACTCACTCGGTGTGACAAACCCTATGTCACACCGAGCAATCTCCAGATTGTATAGTTCCGGGTTGGTTAAGACGAAGGTCTTATTGATCGTCCGCATCCCGGTCTTTACATATTGCTTGTGTGTCTTTAACTGCTGTTCGCTTATGTATCGCCAGACTGTCCTATTCGAACAGCCCTTGAGTTCACCCACCCGTTCTATGGTGAGCCAGATCGCCTTAATCTTCTTTTTACTCATTTTCAATCTCATTATGTAGGTTCCACTTTGAATCACCCTCACTGTGACAAAATTAGCTCTTTTCACTGTCACACCGAGCAAATCTCCATTTGTCACACCGACACTCGGTGTGACACGCTCTTTAATCTCTCTCGTCAATAGCTTTAACTGCTGCCGTTCCCGTTTGGGCTTCGGTGTGACACATGTCACACCGAGTATTTTGTCACACCGAGCACTTTTTCGCCCTCGTCTGACTGCCTCGTAAGTGGTCGCTTTCATAAGCGCCTCCCTTATTTTGTAATGTGGTGCTACTGCACACAATTGCAATAACTTGGGAAGTCCTTTCTGCGAAAACGGGAACTTAGTTTTTTTTCTGCACACTGGCGGAAGAATCCGCCGCGTAAACTCACTCTATATGATTTGTCTTGACTAAACATTTGGGAATTTATATGTTGTTCACAGATACATAATGATACCCATACAGGAACTGTCAAGCAGAAATAAAGCCCCAAAGGGGGAACAGTGGACAAAATGACGATAGGTGACCGTATCCAAACCCTTATGAAATCAATGCAGTTGAAGCAGTGGGAATTTGCCGAAAAATTCGGTGTTTCTAAGAACTCAATCATACGTTATAAGACGAATGATCGCTTCCCCGACTCTGAATTTCTGCTCAAATTAGCAGACGAAAAGGTGAACATCAACTGGGTTTTGACAGGTGAAGGACCTATGATGATCCCCGGCCCCTGGGAGCAAGACAACACCATCAAACGTAATCAGCGGTATCAGATCATCGGTGGCAGACAGCTACTAATAGATGAATTTGGAGATACTTACATTCGCTCCGCAGTTTTCCCCATCTTGGCGGAAATTTCCGCCGGACCCCCCACCGAAGCGGTCGAAGATAAGGAAAGTCGCAAACAGATTGAGATACCAGATAGTTACATTCCCCGAGGCGCATCCCAGTACCTGGCATTCATGGTGAGTGGCAACAGCATGGCTCCGAAGATCCGAAATGAAGATATAGTATTGATCTACAAGACGATAGACTGGGAAAGTGCGGATGGTCAGATCTGTGCTGTGAGAGTGGATGGAGGGATTACTCTGAAACGTGTAAAGTTAGATCATAAGAGGCTTGCACTGGTACTCGAACCCCTCAATTTAGACTTCAAGACTCTTATATTGGACGAGGATCAGACCAGAGACGTTTTTCTGATCGGCACACTTGCAGTCCAACTGCGCCTTTGTGGAACTGATCTAATTTACTGAAATACAAGGATTTCCGAAACCAGTCCAAAATCAACGCAAATTTGCAATAACCTTGATCCAAACAAGTCCAGAAACGTCCAAAGCTCGGTGTGACACAGTCTAAAGCATATCTTATCTATCTCCCCACCAATCAAAGCCTTATCCCCTCATGTCACACCGAAGCCCATTTGCAATATTGGCTGACTCTTTATATCAGGTGAGGAGACTGTTCAAAAACCATCACCATTCTACGCTGGTTTTTTCCGAGCAGTTTGAGGAATAGTGGTCTTTAGTATTGCCAATCATTGTTTTCGATGTAGCGCAGGACGCCGATCGAGACTGTTCAAAAACCATCACCATTCTACGCTGCTTTACCAGAGCACTTGGAGAATAAGTGGTCTAAGTGCTTCCATTTCACATTTTCTTGACAGATTTGGGAGATGTTCAGATTGGCAATCAGCGATTGCTCATGCATG
>JAUYAR010000020.1 GCA_030693415.1 Candidatus Cloacimonadaceae bacterium
TTACAAGTAATACACCTTGATTACACCGTCAACGATTACCAGGATGTATTTGCCGGTGGAGTCCTCATAGACCACTTTGATGAGAGGATCACTGATGCATCCGATATAGACGGGCAAAGTATAAGGGTCGATGTTCTCATACTTTGTGTTTCCCAGCAGGTTGCCCATTCCAAGCAGCAGGAACAACACGGTCGTAGCTAAAAGTTTTTTCATTTCAAAACTCCTTTATTTTTATATACGTATAGTGTGAGATAAAGGAAAAGTGTCGGTACCAATAGCGTGGAAATGATTGTCTGGTAATCAGCTACGATAGGTTGGAAGTAGTCTGTTTCGAAGGTCATTTTCCCCTATTTTCGATCTCCGGTTCTTTGCCGGATTTTGTGTTGAATTTGCTACAACTTGCTTTATATTGGATTATATTTCGCTTCCGCATCGGCATGCTGCGCTACAACAAACCCAATGAGTTAGTATGCCTTGGCATACCACTTTCTCCGTCATCACCCTGATTTATCTAAGAAACATAAAAAACTTTCCATGCCGCGCTGATTTTGGCTGATTTTGTGCATGTATCACAGAATTTGATTGACGTGATAAAGCAATAAAAAAAGGATGTTTTTCACATAAAGATTTGGTGAGAAGATGAATAAACTGTTCCAACCCGATTTAGTTAAAATCGTCGAGAAATTCGATGATAAAAACGATTGCTTGAACTACTTGACGATGCAGCTCGCGGATAGCGGATGCCTGAGCTTTCCGGATCGGTTTTTAGCTGCGGTCAAGGGGCGCGAGGAGATCATGAGCACCGGCATCGGTCGTGGGGTCGCGATTCCGCACGCGCGGGATTTGACGGTTTCGTGTCTGAATATCGCCGTGTGCATGATCCGTGAACCGTTGGATTTTCAAGCGGTGGACAATCTGCCTGTGCAGCTTGTATTTATGATCGCCGTGCCGCAAAGTTCGAACAAGGAGTATATGAAGATTCTCCGCTCGCTGTCTGAATTTCTGAGACAGGACGAGAATAGGAACAAACTGTTAACCGCAATCACCGAAATGGAGCTGTTTGAATATGTTCATACGATTGAAGACCTTATCAATCACAATCTTGCTAATTAGCGCCGCGCTTGCGCAATTGCCGGCAGTCAATGAAAGTGCCGGTACGACAGGATTTTCCACACTCAAGATTGTGTATTCCGCTCGCGCCGTTGCTTTGGGACAGGCTCTTACCGGAGTCTGCGAAAGTCCCGATGGATTGCATTTTAACCCCGCCGCCATCATCCGTATGGAAAACAAAGAGGTCGGCACCACCTATATGAATTATTTCATCGATGCCAAGGGCGGACAGGTGCAATATCTGTTGCCGCGCGACAAATTCATCGGCTGGGGTTTCTTCCTAAAGTATCTGAATTGGGGGGAAATCGACCGCACGGACGTCGATTCTTCCGGAAACCTAATCGAGAGCGGCGAGACCTTTGGCGCCTATAACTTCATCGCCGGAGCCTCGACGTCCCGCTATATCAGCGACGCCATCGATGTCGGCGGAACCCTCAAAGTGATCTATGACCAGATCGACGATGCCGCCGCCGCCGCCATACTTCTGGATCTTGGGATGATCCATCATCCGGCTAACGAGAAAGTGAAGGTGGGGCTGAGCGTACGTAATATCGGCAGGCAGATAAGCTATTACACAGAAAACAAATACGCGGAAAAACTGCCGCTAACCTACGCCGCCGGGCTCAGTTATCGTTTCAACGACCAGTTTTTTTCCATGTTCGATATCAGCAAAGCCACCGGCGAGAATTTCGCAGCAAAGTTTGGCTTGGAATATAGCATCAATTCCGATCTGCAATTGCGAGCCGGCTTTCGCTCCAATGCTGCGGACTGGAACAACGGAGGCACTCTCGGCTTTACTTCCGGAATCTCTCTCGGAGCGGGATGGAGATGGCGCAACTATCGGTTTGACTATGGTTTGTCCTCCTATGGAGACCTTGGCTACGTCAATCAACTTAGCCTAAACTATGAGTTTTAACAGCAATGAGGAGCGCGGAGGAAAGCCAAGCCCGCGCAAAGATCTATTGATCGAGATCGGAGTGGAGGAAATCCCCGCCGATCACATTGGTGCAGCGCTTGATTATATCCGGAATAGCTTTTTGGAATTGATGCAAAGCTCTGGGCTTTCATATCGGAACATTCGCATGGGCTCGACGCCCCGGCGCTTTGCATTGGTGGTAAATCAGATTCAGGATCAACAGGAAGACCTGATGGTGGAGCGCAGCGGTCCTGCTGTCAGGATCGCCTATGAAAAAGACGGCAATCTCACTCCGGCGGCTTTGGGGTTTTTGAAGAAAAACGCCGCCACGCCGGAAGACATCATCATCAGCAAAACCGACCGAGGTGATTTTATCGGTTTGAAGTTCGTGCAGCCGGGAAGAAGCGCTAAAGAGATATTGACCGAGTGGTGCGAAAACCTCGTCCCCCGCATACCCTTTCCCAAAACTATGATCTGGAAAGACGCGAAGCTCGCTTTTTCACGTCCGGTCAGGTGGATCTGTGCGCTATGGGATGCGGAAGTGTTGCCGCTTTCCATAATCGGTCTATCAAGTGACAGATACAGCTATGGCAACCGCTATCTGGGGCTGGATAACAAGGTGGAGATATCTCATCCCGATGACTATTTTCCGGCGCTTAAAAAAATAGCCGTGCTTGCCGACCGGGAGGCACGCAAAACCGCGCTCAACGAATCTCTGGCAAAGGTCTGCGGAGATTCCGGCTTGAGAGTGACTCCCGATGAAAGGTTGGCGGAAACGGTCATCGATCTGGTGGAATTTCCCGTGGCGGTGTTGGCAGAATTTGACGCTCATTTCCTCAGTCTGCCGGAAAAGATCATCACCTCCACCATCAGTCAGAACCAGAAATACTTCTCGGTGTTTGATATAAACGGACATTTGAGCAATTCCTTCGTTTTCGTCTCCAATGGCGATCCCGCACATTCCGATCTGATCCGCCGAGGCAATGAAAAAGTGGTGAAAGCGCGTCTCTCCGATGCGATCTGGTATTTCAATGAAGACACCAAGCAACCGCTGGAGCGCTATCTACCGCGCTTAAAAGACGTGGTTTTTCAATCCAAACTGGGAAGCGTGGCGGAAAAATGCGCGCGCATCCAGACAATTACAAAACATATCTGCGAAGAACTGAAACTGGATCAACCCGCCGCGGAAAAAGCATTGCGCTGTGCCCTGCTTTGCAAGGCTGATTTGGTGACAACCATGCTCGGCGAAAAAGAGTTTACCAAACTCCAGGGCTATATCGGCAAACAATATGCCCTTGCCGGCGGTGAGGACTTTGAAGTAGCCGAAGGCATCTATGAACACTATCAACCCCGCGGATCCAACGATGCGTTGCCAAAGACCCTGTGCGGAGCGATCGTCGCCGTGGCAGACAAGCTGGATACCGTTTGCGGGATCATCGGCATCGGAATGATACCCACCGGTTCAGCGGATCCATTTGCTCTGCGCAGAGCCGCCAACGGAGTGGTGCAGATCATTGTTGATCAAAGCTGGAACATCGATTTTGAGCACCTTCTGTCCTTTGCGTTTAATCTGGTCAAAGCCTCTCGCGAGACCGACGCCAAAGCAGCGCAGAACATCAATAGCTTTTTCAAACAGCGCATCGTCTGGCTGCTCAAGCAGATGGACATCGAATATGACGTCATTGACAGCGTCTCGCACATCCGCCATGGTAATCTGAACGATCTGATCAGCCGTTCAAGGGCATTGCAAAAGATCAAGGCACACGATGATTTTATCCGCCTGGTGATCGGTTTCAAACGCGTGGCGAACATCATCGCGAGTGAGAAAGCTCCTATGATAGTGACCCCTGCTCTCTTTGCGGAAACCATGGAAACGAAACTTTATCAAGAGCTTATGGCATTGCGGCTGCGCATCGACGCCCTGCTGAAGCGCTTTG
This sequence comes from Candidatus Cloacimonadaceae bacterium, assembly GCA_030693415.1. Classification (NCBI taxonomy): domain Bacteria; kingdom Pseudomonadati; phylum Candidatus Cloacimonadota; class Cloacimonadia (SeqCode); order Cloacimonadales (SeqCode); family Cloacimonadaceae (SeqCode); species Cloacimonadaceae bacterium (SeqCode). Next base: position 3,964 of record JAUYAR010000020.1, read on the forward strand.
ACTATGATGCCGTGATCGCCAAACTGATCGCTTTTGGCAAGCATATCGACGATTTCTTCGACGCCGTGTTGGTCAATTGCGATGATCCCCAGATGCGTGCCAACCGGCATGCCCTGATGGACGAGGTCAAAAGCGAGTTTTTGCGCGTGGCGGATATCACCCAGATCGTAGTGGAAAATGATTCTCAGGAGATTAGATGAGCTTTATCGACATGCTGAAACAAAGGGCAATGGCGGTGAACGGCACCATCGTTTTGCCGGAAAGCGGAGACGAACGCACCTTGCGCGCCGCCGCTCAGATTCTTTGCGAAGGTCTTGCCAAAGTGATACTTATCGGCAAGGAGGAGGATATCCATAACCAAGCCGGCGCCTTGGAACTCGATCTTGCCGGGGCTCAGATCATCGATCCGGAAAAATACTCTCGCACCGATGAATTTGCCGAGTTCTTCCATGAAAAGCGCAAAGAAAAGGGAGTCCGCCTCGAGCAAGCACATCATACCGTGCGGACTGAACTTTTCTTTGGCGCGCTTTGCGTCAAATTTGGCATCGCGGACGGAATGGTCGCCGGAGCAGCAAACACCACCGCTGCCGTGCTGCGTGCCGCTTTGCAGGTGGTGGGAGTCCTGCCCGGACTCAAGACAGTTTCCAGCACCTACTTCATGGTGGTGTCGGATTTCATGGGCGAGGACCGCGTTTTCCTTTTTGCGGATTGCGCCGTGGTGCCCAATCCCACTTCCGAACAGCTTGCCGATATTGCGATCAGCACAGCGCTCACCCGCAAAGCCATTCTCGGAGACGAACCCAAGGTGGCGTTGCTCTCCTTCTCCACCAAAGGCAGCGCAGAACATGAACTGGTGGATAAAGTGCGCGTCGCAGGCTCAATTCTGCACCAAAGAAAGGTGGACTTTGCCTTTGACTCTGAGCTGCAGCTCGATGCCGCAATCGTTCCCGCAATCGCGCAACGCAAAGCTCCCCAAAGCATCCTCGCAGGGAACGCGAATACGCTGATCTTTCCCGATCTGCAAGCCGGAAACATCGGTTGCAAACTCGTGCATATCATGGCAAAAGCGGAGGCTATCGGTCCGATCATTCAAGGACTTGCAGCTCCGATCTGCGATCTCTCACGCGGGTGTTCCTCCCAGGACATTGTCAATACCAGCGTGCTTGTGCTGTTGATGGTAAATAAATAAACATAAGAGGGATAACATGGCTATCAAACTCTCAAACCGAACCACATTGATCAAACCTTCGCCCACTTTGACGCTTTCCGCCAAAGCCAAGGAAATGAAGGACGCGGGCATCGACGTCATCAATTTTGGCGTGGGCGAGCCGGATTTCAATACGCCGGATTATATCAAAAACTCCGCGCACAAAGCTATCGATGCCAATTTCACCCGCTATACCGCAAACGCGGGAATCATCGAACTGCGCAAAGCCATCTGTGCGAAACTGAAGCGCGACAACAATCTGGACTATGACCCCAAACAGATATTGGTCTCCCCCGGTGCCAAAGCATCAATCGTGAACATTCTCATCGCCGTTTGCGACAATTATGACCAGATACTGCTTCCAAAACCATACTGGGTGAGCTATCCTTATCAGGCAATGCTGGCAGACGCCGAGCCAGTCTATATCCCCACTACCGAAGCGAGTCTTTACAAGATCAAACCGGAATCGCTCGAATACGCGATCCGGGAAAACCCCTGCGCCAAAGTCCTGATCATGAATTCTCCTTCCAACCCCACCGGAACGGTTTATAGTCGCGAAGAACTCACCGCCATTGCCGACGTCTGCATCAAGCACAACATTCTGGTGATTTCGGACGAAATCTATGAAAGATTGGTCTATGACGGCATCGAGCATGTTTCCATCGCATCCGTGCGTCCCGAAATGAAAGAGCTGACAGTGGTGATCAACGGAGTCTCCAAAGCCTACGCGATGACCGGTTGGCGGCTTGGCTATGCCGCAGGACCCCTACACATCATCTCCGCCGCCGGAAGAGTTCAGGAACATGCCACTTCCTGCGTCAATTCCATCACCCAGAAAGCCTGCGTGACCGCTCTGGAAGAAGAGGATGACACCATCGAGTATATGCGCGGCGAGTTTGAAAAGCGCCGCAACTACCTCTATGACGAGCTTTGCAAGATCCCGCACATCACCTGCTTCAAACCGCAGGGCGCCTTTTATATCATGCCAAACATAGAATGGTATCTGAAAAACAACCGCCTCGGCATCAATGATGCGGACAAATTCTGCGAAGTGCTCTTGGACAAATATCACGTCGCGCTCGTCGCCGGAGGCTCTTTCGGCATCGACGGTGCGGTGAGATTCTCCTATGCAAACAGTCTCGATAACCTGAGCAAGGGCGTGAGCCGCTTTGCCGCGTTTCTGCAGGAATTGGGAGGATAAACATGAACGATATGAACGACAAAATCCGCGAACGCTGGCAGGAACGCCGGAAAAAGGGTTACAACTGGAGTCGGCTGATCATCATGTTAGCGATCCTGGTCGCGATTATGTTTGCCATAAACCGTCTGAGCAAAACCGGCAAAACATTTTCCACTTCCGGCATCGAGATCGTGGATAGCATCGCCGTCTTCGACAGCCTCTTTGAGGAAACCTCCGAATGAGTCTTGTGGTGGTTGGCTCGATCGGTCTGGATAGTATTCAGACCCCAGCGGGCAAAGTAAATGAGGCTTTGGGCGGCTCTTCTGTTTATGCCTCGATCGCGTCCTCCTATTTCACTTCCACCCATATTGTCGGAGTGGTCGGAGACGATTTTCCTCCCCGTGATTTCGAATTGCTAAGGCGCCACAAGATCAACCTCGAGGGCTTGGAAACCTTCCCCGGAAAGACCTTTCGCTGGAGCGGAATCTATGAGGACTGGAATCATGCCACGACTATCAGCACGGATTTGAACGTCTTTGCCGATTTCTCGCCGAAGCTTCCCCAAAGCTGCAAATGCTGCCGCAGCCTGCTCTTGGGCAATATTCATCCGGCTTTGCAATTGGAGGTGTTGGATTCCATCCAGAGCTACGATTGGGTAGCTTGCGACACAATGAACTATTGGATTTCCGGCTGGCGCGATCAACTCACCGAGGTAATCAAACGGGTGGACATCATGTTTGTCAACGAAGAGGAGATCAGGCAATATACTGCCCATGACAACATCTTCAGCGCCGCGTCCGCGATCCTGGATCTGGGCGTGAAACTTGTGGTGATCAAACGCGGAGAATATGGCAGCGTTGCCGTCCTGAAAGACGATATCTTCTTTGCCCCGGCATACCCGGTGCGGGAAGTGCAGGATCCCACCGGCGCCGGAGATTGCTTTGCGGGAGGGTTTATGGGTTATTTGGCTACACAGGAAAAACTGAGTGATCTATCCATTCGCAATGCGATCCGCCGCGGAACCGTGATGGCGGCATTAAACGTGGAAGCTTTCGGCGTGCATGGCATCATCGACCGCGAGCCGGGCACCATCGATTCCCGCGTGAAACAATTGGAACAATGGACATAAAATAGATGAGCAAGATGGATTACAAAAGCGCCGGAGTGGATATCGCCGCCGGTGAACAAGCGGTACTTTCCATCAAACAAATGGTAAAAAGCACCTATAATCAAAACGTAATGGGCGAGTTGGGCAGCTTTGGCGGATTATACCGTTTCGACCAGGGAGCGTTCCAAAGCCCGATCCTGGTTTCCAGCACGGACGGAGTGGGCACTAAGCTGCGCGTCGCTATTATGGCAAACAAATATGATACCATCGGACAAGACCTGGTCAATCACTGCGTGAACGACATCCTCGTGCAGGGCGCCCTACCGCTGTTTTTCCTGGACTATATCGGTCTTGCCAAAATGAATCCGGAAATGATGAGCACGATCATCGGCGGAATGGTGAAAGCCTGCATAGCCAATGACTGCGCTTTGATCGGTGGCGAAATGGCAGAAATGTCCGGCTTCTACCACGATGGGGATTTTGATCTTGTGGGAACGATCATCGGCGTGGTCGATCAGGTGAACCTTTTACCCGCCGGACGCATCAGCAAGGGAGACGTGTTAATTGGCATCCCCTCAAGCGGATTACATACCAATGGCTATTCCTTGGCACGCAAGATAATCTTTGATCATCTTAAACTCAATATTGACAGCTATGTGGAAGATTGCGGCGCCAGCGTGGGCGATCTGCTGCTCAGCGTTCATATTAGCTATCTGCCCCTGTTAAGACCCTATCTTGCCAATCCCTCTCTGCATGGCTTGGCACATATTACCGGTGGAGGAATTGCCGGAAACTTGAAAAGGATCATCCCCGATGGGCTTTGCGCCTTGGTCAGTTATCACGAAGAGGAATATCCCCCATTATTCAAATGGTTGCAGCATACCGCCGATCTGGATGCGGACGTGATGCGAGAGAGCTTTAATCTCGGCATCGGAATGATCGCGGTGGTAAGAGAAAATCTGGTGGAAGAACTGCTCCAAATAATCGGTGGAATCTTGCTCGGCGAAATAGGCGAAAGCCGCTTTGGAAAAGGTGGGGTGCACTTTGTTTAATCCCCTTAAAATAAAAAATCCCAAAGCTCTAACCTGCATGGAAATCGGTATCTACGACAAAAACAGAAAAAACTGCTTGACTATTTTATGTATATCAGATATACGTGGCTCAAGTGTAAAAATCGCTTTCCGACAGACCTGTTTATATAAGTTAAATGTATAGAAAATTAACAAGAAAAGCTAAGAGAGAAGGGAGGTTAGTCGATGCGTAGTTTAGCATTGATCCTACTCATTGTGGTACTGGTAAGCATTGCTGTGTTAGATGCTTCCACAACTGGCAAGCTCGCGGTGCGCGTGCGTGACGGACAAGGCAAAGCCTTGGAATTTGTGAACGTCTCCGTGATGCATGGAACCCAACGGATCACCGGCGGTCAGACTAACAACAAAGGAACCGCGATCATCATCAATATCCCTCCGGGAACATACCAGGTCCGGTTCTCGCTCGTTGGTTATGACAATTTGACCTTCAACGACGTCCGCATCCACGTGGGTGAAAGCGCCAATCTGGCGCCGGTGATGAACAAAATCGGCATTAGACTGGAGACTACTACGGTAATCGCAGATCAGGACAGGGTTGGTAAAGACCGCACCGATTCTTCACGTCAGATCGAGATGTCTAAAATATCCGATGTCTCTGTCACCTCCGTAGCCGGCATAGTCGCGCTGCAGGCTGGCGTCACCAACATCGGCGGCGAGCTTCATATCCGCGGCGGGCGTGCCAATGAAGTCAATTTCACCGTGGACGGCATGTCTGTTTCTGATCCTGTGGACGGCGGAAGTGCCCTGCAGGTCGATACCGACGCCATCAGCGATATGAAAGTGATGACCGGTGGTTTCCCAGCGGAATATGGCAACGCCCAATCCGGTGTTATCAATATCGTTACCAAGGACGGCGATTCCTATTATTCCGGCAAGATCGAGTATAACACCGATCACTTGATCGGCGAGGGACGCAATTCCGACATCATTAAATTTGCCCTCGGCGGACCCGTATTTCCCTATGGAGCAGATCACCTGAAAGACAAATTCACCTTCTACCTGAATGGTGGAGGAGAATGGCAGGACGGCCGCTTGAAGGACTATTACATCGGCGATCCAAACAAGGATTATATATTAAAGGATTATTTATTAAACGATGTACAACTGCTCGAGTATGAATATGATCCTTACAACCCGTATGAAGGTAGAGAGAGCATTCTCGGCATTGATATGGGCAATCGTAATTACAATTCCTACAACGTGAACTTCAAATCCAAATATGTGTTCAACCCCACGCAACGTATGACCTTCGCCGTGCGCGGAGATCGCTCATTTGATTACCCATTTTCCTATGGCTGGCGCTATGCATTGCATCATTATGCCATCAGCGAAACCAACCAGCGCCAGTATGTGGGAACCTATGACCATGTTTTCAATTCCACCATGAACCTGAAGGTCAAAGCCAGTTATTTCCAAAAAACCAGTAATTCCGGTCCTCGTGGTATCGATCGCAATAATTATATGGCGATGTTTATCGATCCGGCAAACCTTCCCGCTGATTATGTGGACAATGTACTCATGGGAGATTATGGCTACCGCAGTGTGGACGATAACAGCGATGGCGTCTATGATATCGGGTTCCTGCCCGCGTCATTTTGGACCTATCGCATCGCCAGCGTGGAATTTCCGCGCTCGATCAGCGGTTTCAACGCCCCCGGATCCATCTATACAAACTTTGTCGATGACAAAACCTCAACGATCAACGCCAGAGCGGATTTTGAATGGCAAGTCAACGACACCCATCTTGCCAAATCCGGCTTGGAGATCATCCGCCACGTCATCGAGAAGAATCAGTTGCAAAACTTCCTCAATATCTATGAAGATAGGCGTCAGGCAAGTCTCAGACGCGTCTTTGACATGGCAAACTTCACCCCGGTGTATGACTCGCTTGGCGTAATTACCAATATCCCGTCCTCGCTCCATTATATATATGAAACCGACGACGGCATCCTGCTCCCCATATATAAGCCGGAAGACTATTACCGCGCCGCCTTGGAAGCCTCCGGCAAGCGCGACGGCTATAAAGCCGATCCCTGGCAGGTTGCTTATTATGTGCAGGATAAGATGGAATGGGAAGGCATGATCGTCAATGCCGGCCTCAGATTCGACTTTTGGTATCTGGGCAAAACATACCAGGTGCTGCAAGATGACGGAAACTTCAGAACTGTCGAATTTGACAAGTCCGACCGCTCCCAGATGATGATCTCCCCGCGGCTTGGCGTCTCGCATCCGATCACGGATCGCGACGTGCTGCGTTTTGCCTACAACTACCAGAATCAGTTGCCGCAAATGCAGTATATCTTTACCAGCAAGACCCCCGCGGATGCCAACGTATCCGATCAGGCAATCACCGTGGGCAATCCCAAGCTGGAGCCCCAGATCACCGTCACCTATGAAGTGGGCTTGTCGCATCAGCTTTCCGACGACTTTGTGATCGATATGACCGCCTATTACAAAAATCTCTATAACTATGTGAGCACGATCAAAGAAAAGAAACCGGGTGAAGAACAGATCACCTGGTATCGGTTCATCTCCGAGGACTATGGTTCCGCCCGCGGTATCGATGTTCAGTTGGAAAAGATCATGTCCAATTTCAACACTTGGACGGTTGCCTATTCACTCGCCTGGGCGCAGGGCAACAACTCCAGCACTGTGATTCAGGACGAAATGACCAACCTGCGCGAGTTTCCGCTGGACTGGGACGTGCGGCACAACCTCAGCCTGAATTATACCTTCCGCATTGGCAGAGGTGAGGAATTCTTCTTGCCCTACAGTGATGTCATCCTTCCCTTTGACGATTTCAGTGCAAACCTAAACTGGAGCTTTGCCTCCGGAGCGCCTTATACACCTCAAAGCACCGTCGGAAACAGCTTCCTGGATACCAACAGCAAACGTAAGGACTTCACCAACCAGGCAAATATGCGTCTCGCCAAAGGCATCGCTCTCCCTAACCGTATGAATATGCGCGTCTTCCTTGACGTGGAAAACCTGTTCAAAACCAAAAACGTGCTTGCCGTCTATCCCAAGACCGGATCTCCCTACGAAGACGGTCAGGTAATTGCCGATTCCGCTACAAACTACATCTATCCCGAAGTGGCTTATGTTTATGGCAAAGCCATCCGAAATCCCGGCTTCGTGAACAACCATCGCGGTTTCACGCTTGGCTTATCGTTAAACTTCTAAATTATTCCTAGGAGGAATCATAAAATGAGAAAGAAAATCTCTTGGATACTGCTGCTGATGTTCATGATGAGTATAGTATTTACGAGTATTGCGTATGCAGCCGAAGAGACCGCCGGTCCCGTAGCAGCCACAGGAACCAAAAGCCTTGCTGAATTTGTGTTTGGCAGTGGAATGGTCAAGTGGTTCAAAGACGGAGGATGGGCAATGTGGCCGATTCTCTTGGTCACTCTCTACGGCTTAGCTTATATAATCTGGAAATTCATCGCTTTGATCTATGGAAAAATCAACCTGAGCACCTTCTTGGGCAAAGTCATACCCTTGATCAAAGACAAGAAATACAAGGAAGCCATCGAACTTTCCAAGAATACCCGAGGACCTGTCGCCGCCATAGTGCACGCCGGTTTGCTCAAAGCCGATCAAGGCGTGGTAGCCGTGGAAAAATCCATGGAAAATGCCGCCATGATCGAAATGTCCTACTTGGAAAAAGGGTTCATTGAGCTTTCTACCACGATCACCCTTGCTCCGATGTTGGGTTTCCTCGGAACGGTCTCCGGTATGATCTCGGCATTTGACGCCATCGCCGCAGCCCGTGCCGTGGATGCAACTATCGTAGCCAGCGGAATAAAAATTGCTCTTATTACCACTCAAGCCGGTTTGATCGTCGCGATCCCGGTGCAGTTCTTTAATAACATCTTCGTCACCCTGGTGGATGGTTTAGTTATCGACATGCAGCGTGCATCCGAGAAAGTAATTGAAGCCCTGATAGAAAATTAAGTAAGGTAGGAGAGATGAAAATCGGTCGTAAAAGGAAAGGAAAAGCCGAGATACCGACTTCGTCGATGTCCGACATCGCCTTTCTGTTGATCATCTTCTTTATGGCGACGACGAAGTTTGACGTCAAAGAAGGTATCAAAATAGTCCTGCCGGCATCAGCTCCTGCGGACGCCCAAAAGACGGAGACTATCCAATTGGGCGAAGACAAGATGACCCGCCTGCAGATCAACGCCGATGGAGCCATTGCCGTCAATAAAGAAGCGCCCCGCATGATCGAGAACGCCGAGCTGGACAACATCATCCAACAAAAGCTAAAGGTCTATGACCAGATGATCTTCAAGGTGATTACTGACCGCGAAGCCAAATACAGTGAAATGATCCGCGTCGTCGATCGCCTCAAGGCTCAAAAAGCCGAAAAGATATCTCTGTCAACCAATTAGGAGAGAGCAAAATGGCAAAGATTAAACGACAACGATCCCGCGCTGCTTTCATCCCCACCGGCTCCATGTCCGACATAGCTTTTCTGTTGTTGCTCTTTTTCATGGTATCCACCGTGTTTGTGCAGGAAAAGAAGTTTTGGGTGGAACGCGAACGCTGGCCATTGGCGGACAGCATTGAACGCATTCCGCGAAACAACACCACCACCATCTATGTGATGCGGGACGGCACCATCCTGATCGACGATATCCCCACCCGGATAGATACCGAAGCAGATGTCTTCGTCTCCCAGACCCTAATCGCAAAGAAAGCCGGAGACCCCGATCTGGTAGTATGTTTCAGAACGGACAAAGACACCAAATATGGCTACATGTCCGACGTCCTGAGACAGCTTCAGGATGCCGATGCGCTGGTCGTGGCATTCGAAACCCAACAGCGAAGGTAGAGGTAAAAATGGAAAACAAAGTAAAAGACTGGAAAGACATCGCCAATGCCCAATTTGGCAAGGCTTTGTCTTTGGCGCTTGCACTGATGCTGTTTGCCATGATGGTTACCCCGAATATCGAAGTCCGAAAACAGAAATTCACTTCCACGCAGACCGAATTGGTGGATATTCCGATGGAAGAACGTGAAAAGATCGAACCGCCGGAAACCGAGGTTCAGATTGATCTGCAGATTCTGATCAGCGACGAGCTCAGCAGCTCGGACGATCCGGAGCTGGATGCCAAACATGCCAGGCTCATAGAGCAGTTCGGAGATATCAGAACCACCCATGCCGCCGGCCTTGGAAGACAGGATCGAGAGATGGTCAATTTTGTCCCCTATGACGACCCCCCCGTGATCATCGGCAAGCTGAGTCCCGAGTATCCGGATTTTGCCCGTCGTGCGAGAGTACAGGGCACGGTAGTCCTCGAGGTGGAAGTCTATAAAGACGGATCCATTGGAAACATCAGAGTTACGCGCTCACTGCAATCCGGCCCCGGTGGTTTGGACGAATCCGCTATCAACGCGGTCAAAAAGGTTCGTTTCCAACCCGGAAAGAGTAGTGGTCAACCGGTGGACACTACTGTGATCATACCAATAGAGTTTAAACTAAATTAGAATACATGGGAGTGTTTCATGAAGTTTTTTAAAATAACGCTCTGCCTTATGCTGATGCTGATTTTTACCATCGGCACCGTTCACGCTGCAAAGGCAGAATCTACTTCCGGAACGAAGAAGCTTGATCTGTCCCGCTATCACAACGTTGGAAATATCTGGATGCGTGTCAGCAACTACGGTTTCATTGGCTCTGGCGACGACGTGGTTCCGCAATACCCCTCTTTGGAGTATCCCGGAGGCAGCGGAATAGATTATCTGTATCAGGGAGCTCTTTGGTTCGGCGCAAAGAAATACCGCCGCGACGATGCAGGCAGAAAGCTCTACTGGCGTGCCCTGAACCCGGGTGCGGACAGCACTGGAACGATCGCCCAAGGCGTCCCGGGATGGCAACCCTGGATGAAACCGGTGATTGATACTCTGGTAACAGTCGGTTTTGACGGAGACAAAGATCTCTATGAATTCCTGCCTGCCTACAACCCGCTCCTCGCCAGCAACCCTCAGGCACTTGATTTGTACAATATGTGGAATATCCTTGATCAGATCGCCACTGCCAGCACCCGCCATCAAAAACGCGGTATCGACGATGACGGAGACGGCATCATCGATGAGGACTTTGTCGGCTACACTTTTCTGCTGCGCAGTGCCACTGAATTGCCCTCTCAATTCCAGGTTTTTGGCAGCCAGTTCATTGCCAACACTCATAACTATGACATCATCAACGAAGGTTTCAATTCCGAAATCTGGTTCCCCCTCGGCTTTATGGATCTATCCGATCGCACTTATGCCTCCTATGCCTTCGCCGCACCGCACGACGATGACGGGGACGGGCGGATCGATGAGGACGGCGCGCCAGTCTCGGAGCAGGATTTCATCGCCTATTATTATGACTATTGTCCCTTCGGCACTGTCGGAGACCGCGATCTGGGACAATCCCGCGGTGGCAACAGACACTATCCCTTAAACGTGCGCATCCGCCAGATGTCCTATCAATGGAGTTATGATTACATCAAAAATCTGGTTTATGTTGAGTTTAACATCACCAATATGAATATTGCCACCCATGACACGCTCTTTGACTGCGCCATGGGTATCTATATGGATGCCGACTGCGGTCCCCAGAGCATGGGACCTGAAAAAGCCGCGGACGACGTCTCCGGCTACGTGAAAGGCACCGGATACGAATTTGCCTACACCCGCGATTATGACGGCGACGGTGGACTGACCACCGGGATCGTCGGCGCCCGCGTTTGTACACCCGATCCCGAAGTGCTGCAATTTCACTGCTGGTATTGGGATGTGGGCGCCGGACCTGATGACTCTAACCCATACTCCTTCAGTTATTCCCCCCGGCGAACAGCAAACGAGAAATACTGGCTGCTAACCGGCAGAAACCCGAATGAAACCAAATTCACTCCCTTGCGCCCCGAGCAAGACGACATCCCAGAGTTTGCGCAACCCTCACCCATGGACACTCGTTTCCTGTTCTCCTTCTATGGCGATATGCGTGGCAGCACTAATCCCACCGACGCTTCGTGGAATCTCGCTCCCGGCAGAACGATGAAGATCGTGGTCGCGGTTTTCCCCGGCAATAACAAGGAAGACCTCAAACGCACCGCCCGTTGGGCAAAAGAAATCTATGGACAAGCCCAGACCCTTACCACCGTGGTTTTGCCTGATACCTTCCCGCACTATAACCCACCGGAACCTCCGGAAATTCCCAAACTTTATGCGGAATTGATGGACGATGGCAACCGGATCGACCTTTATTGGGACAATCGCAGCGAATTCTCCTATGACTCCAAGACTGTCAGCAGCGCCATCATCGGCTGGCAGAATCCGGCAAGCCCGGTTTTTAAACCCATGCTTGATAGCGATCCCACTTTCGTGGACTGGAGCAACTTCCCGCTTGAATTCCAACCCCGACCCGAATTTCCGGGATGGAAATACAACATGAACGCTTTGGTCAACCCCTACACGGGACACCGCCTGCGCCACGACTTCCAGGGCTACTCAGTTTGGGCTCGCAGCGGCAGCGGATCCCAGGAAGACTGGGTGATGATCGACCGTTGGGACAAGATCGACACGCCTGTGGATATTGCGGATTATATCGTCAATGTAAACAGTCCCCATGCCGATAGCCTATTCATCGATTTTGGCGGATATCTTGGAATCGATAAGAATCTGCCCAATCGCAATGCTTGGAACTACCCGGCAGAATACACCAATTTCTCGTATCTTAACGAAAACTATGCCTACGGACTCAATCCCGCGAATGTGTTCTACGGCTATCCAATCTATAACCACAGCATAGACTACAATCCTGCCGTTCTGGCTCAAGCAAATGCCATCGCCGCTGCAAATCCCAATTTACCGGACAATATGATCAAGATTCTGCAAGCGCGTCTCTTCAAACATCCTCAAATGCGCGACGATATATATGACGAGCTGATGGACACCAAGATGATCCCGCTGCCGGGACACGGCGGACAAGTTGCCATTCCGGATGCAAACGGTGATACAAGTGATCTGGCGAAACTGAAATTCAAACGCCTTGCCCGCAGATATTACACCGCCACGATCAATTATCCCCGAAAAGGCGTTGAATTCTACGTAGCGGTTACCGCCTATGACAGAGGTATCCCCTCAAACGATCTGAATTTCCTGGAAACCGGACGAGATGCCGATGCCAACATGAAGATCTTCTTCCCCGGCGCTCTGGCAAAAGCAAATATGGACAACATCTATGTCGTCCCCAATCCCTATATCGGCCGCAGCAAATTTGACGGACGCAGGGCTGGTGACAACAAAGGTGACAAGAGCCGCCGGATATGGTTCGTCAACATTCCCGAACGTTGCGTGATCCGCATCTATACCCTCGCCGGCGACCTTGTGAAGGAAATCCAACACGACGGTGCCTATCAGGCAGATATCATCACTGTATCCAAAGCCGCCATCAAAGGCATCAGTGCCAGCGGGATGCGGGATTGGGATCTGTTGTCCGAAAACCGTCAGATCATCGCCCCCGGCGTCTATCTCTATTCCATCGAAAACAAAGCCGACAAGAAAATCAAAGTCGGCAAATTCGTCATTATCAAGTAGAGGAGGAATTGTGAAAAAGTACATCATTACGATTATCGCTCTCAGCCTGCTGTTCCTTCCCGCGGTCATTTTTGCCACACCTTTTGGCAAAACTGGAACCGCCGGACTGCAATTCCTCAAGCTGGGCGTCGATGCCCGCGCCATCGGTATGGGCGAAGCATACACGGCTGTCACGGACGATGTGTCCTCGGTTTTTTGGAATCCTGCCGGTCTGGCACCTTCCTATCAAAACCAAGCCTTCTTCTCACATACGAACTGGCCCGCAAACATCATGCACGAGTTCGCCGCCGCTACCTATACAAACAGGGTTTCGACCTTTGCTTTATATGGCTCCGTGCTGCATATGGACAAGATCGACATCACCGATGAGGACCCTTTTGGCCCCACCGGTGAGCAATTTACCAACAGCAGTATCGCCTTTGGCTTATGCTATGCAAAGCAATTCACAAACAAGTTTTCCGCCGGCGGCGGGGTCAAGTATTTGCGCGAAAACCTCTATGAGTTTTCCGTGAACAGCTATGCTTTCGATCTCGGCTCGATGTATAACACCGGCTGGAAAAACGTCAAGATCGGCATGGCTTTGCGAAACTTCGGTCCGGACATCCGCTATCGCGTAGACGACGATGAAGACGGCTCCATCGATGAAGATCCCTTCGACCTGTTTGACAACGACGGAGACGGTATCATCGACGAAGACAGTAACGAAATCGACAGCAAGATACCAATGAGCTTCTCACTGGGTATCAGCGGTGATCTGATGCGCAGCGATTTGTCCTATTGGATCGCATCCCTGCAGCTTGATAACGTAATCGATCGCAAGGAAACCTGGAATTTGGGAACCGAATACAAATTGGGCAACCTCTTCCTGCGTAGCGGTTATCAAATCAATTACGACACCAACGGTCTCAGCGCCGGCATCGGCTACCAGATCCCCACCCGGGTTGCCATCTTCAATATTGATTATGCCTACACGGACATGGGATATCTCGCCGAGAGCTTCTTCAAAAGCGCTCATCGAGTGTCCCTAAAAATGAGATACTAACACCAATGACCACATAATTACTTGGAGGTAAGAATGAAAAAAATCTTATTGGTCGCAATAGCCATCAGCATGCTGCTTAGCATTATATATGCCGATCAGATGCAGGTGGGCATCAACAAACAGGCAATCGAGATCCCACAGGGTTATCGCATGCCCCAAACCCGCAACGTGCCGGAATACATCTTCACGAAACTTCCGACACCCATTATCACCAGCTACTGGGACTACATGGTCGGCAGCTACAACGGCCTACCGATCAGGACAATCCCAGCATCCGAAGGCGGCGGCTATTTTATGACCTACACGGGAAGACGCCAGCCGACTGGAACCCGTCGCGCGTATTATACCTACCTGAACGCTCAAGGCAACGTCGTCAACAACAACGAGATCACCAACGTGCAAAACCATGAAGGTTATTCCACCGTTGCCGTCGATCCCATTTCCGGAAAACCATTGTATGCTTGGCACGCCAACGCTGATGCCGATGCCCCATTTGAAGTGCAATTCGCTTCCGATGCCTTCATCTCCGGTATCGCGGGTTTGTTCAACGATATCCAGATCATTGCCGATAATCCCGTAACCATCACCTCCCCCGGTGGCGTCGTTACCAACACCAACGAATTTATCTGGCCAACAGCCCAGATCGGACCATCACCCATTGCCGGTAAAAGAAGAGTCTATATGGCTATGAGAAACTTCGTTTCTGCCACCGCCGGACCTTCCGAAAACGTCTATATCGCATACGCTGATTTCTCCGGTGCGGATATCGAAAACGGAATTGCTCTCAACTGGAGCCACACTACCATTCCCGAAATGAACAACTGGAACGTCGATGCCGTCAATTGGCGTCGTCCCTTCCATGCCCTCACTGCGGATAATGCAGGAAACATCTATTATGCAGGATACCACTTTGCAGTCGATGCTGCCCAAAATGACATCCCGGAAGCCGATATGGATGTCTTCATGTGCTCAAACTATGGACAAGGCACCTGGACCCGCATCAGTGACTTCAGCAACATCCCTGCCTGGAATCCTCCCTCCACTCCCTCGGGCGGTCCCGGCTATTTCACCAATGCCAACAATGTTCCCTATGCCGATGGCGAAATCTCTTTTGCCATTGCCAATTCCAGCCACGTGAACGCCATGGTTGACGGGCTGGGCAGAATCCAGGTTCCCGCGGTTTGGGCATTGACCACAAACGAAGGCACCTACTATCCCGCCATGCAGTATGTCAAATCATTCATCTACGATCCTGCCAGCCAGCAATATGAAATTCGCGAAATCTATCCTCAGACAGCTCACAACGACACCTTCAATCCCTGTTTCATGCCTTGGGATACTGAAGAGCCCTGGGGTGTGGCAGAATATGTCCAGGAAGCCGGCGTCTGGTACCCCGCGATCGTCACCCAATGGCCCTTCCCGCACTGGGACGCAACCGCCCACGCAGATGCCATGATGTTCCACTATAACAACATCAAAATGTCCGACGTCAACGCTCAGGGTATGATGGTCACCGTCTGGCAGGACTCTCAGCGTGCCCGTTGGATCAACTACAATTCCGATACCTACTACACACCCTATGCAAACACTCCCGAAATCTGGATCTCCGTATCCCCCGACAACGGTGCAGTCTGGAGCGAACCGATCGTCCTGAACAACGTCGATACTCCTCAATTTGCCGGCATCAAACCTATGTGGGTTTATCCCTCCGACAAAGTGATTTACACCGGTATGCAAGGAAACCAGGAAGTCGGTAAGATCGGCATCATGTTCTACAACGACTTCACCTGGGGGTCAAACTCCATCACCCCGCCCTATCACCCCACCTCAACCGGTGGCGAAATCATGTTTATGGAATTGCAGATCGTATTCCCCCTTGGCTCAAGTAATAGTGACAACACCGTCACTCCCGTTGCCAGCATCCTGCACCAGAACTATCCCAACCCCTTCAACCCCGAAACCACCATTAGTTTCGACATGCCCAAGACCGGCAATGCCAACCTTTCTATCTACAACGTGAAAGGACAATTGGTCAAAAACCTGGTCAACGGCAGTCTTGGCTTTGGCAAACACAGCCTCGTCTGGAACGGCACCGACTCCTTGGGTCGCAACGTTCCCAGCGGTCTGTATTTCTATCGCCTCAGCGCGAATGGAAACACCGAAACCAAGAAAATGATGCTAATGAAATAGGATCAAATAACTATCGAATGTCAAATAGCTTTAGGCATTTGATCGAATCAATCAGCCCCGGTTTTCCGGGGCTTTTTTTATATCGCATAGTAGTTCCTCGTGATTATGGATTTACCGACGTCCCCGTCGGTTTCTTTTCGGTTCATCTCCGCAGCTCCTCCTCAAACCCAAATCCGCACAATTCATCGATCTCTTATACAGTTTCCAAATTGAAATGACGTATAGCATTTTATACCAACGTCATATATCCATTTATTGACCGCTGCTACAAGCGACCGGGGGGATTCCTTCCCCCTTAGCCCAAGTTTCGCATTTTAGGGACTAAGTTATTGGTATATATGACAGTCATTTTTCAGTTAGGCACTAAACTCTGTGTTTAGAGATGATTTGATTTTTGAAGACTTTGACGTTCAGCAGGGAGTAGATTTTGTCTG